>CALAZI010000215.1 GCA_937895955.1 uncultured Alphaproteobacteria bacterium
GATCGTTGCCGCCGCCGTCGCCCGTCAGCGTGTCATTATGGCTCGAGCCGTAAACATGTTCGAAATTCGCGATCGAATCGCCGGCCGCGTCGCCGCCGGACACGGCGCCGGTCGTCAGATTCACCGACACGCCGGCCGTAGAGCCCTGGTAGGACAATACATCGAAGAATCCTGCGCCGGCATCAAGACTGTCCGCGCCAGCGCCGCCATTGATGAAATCATTCCCGCCGCCGCCATCAATCGTATCAGATCCGATGCCGCCAAGTAGCGTGTCATCGTTCCCAGCAGTCGTGCTAGTCGAATAGTCTCCGAATATAATGTCATTGTCGGCGCCGCCATTGATGAAATCATTGCCGACGAAACCGATCAGGCTGTCATTTCCAGCACCGCCATATAGTTCATCATTATGGTTCTCGCCGTTTAAGGTGTCAGAACCAGCTCCTCCCACTAACGTGTCATTCCCCAATCCGCCGAGGATATTGTCATTGCCGCCAAGGCCGTCGATTGAATCGTCGCCATCCATACCGGAAACTGAATCATTCCCGGCTGTCGGCGCACCAGAAAACATGCGCACTCGTCCACTCGAATGCCATAAATCGAAGGCGCCGTTTGTAATGTTTATAATGTGATCGGCGATGGCATCACCATCGACATCTATTTGTATTTCTGTTCGCCCGGCGAATTTCTGATAGCGAATTTCTCCGGCAGCGCCGGAAAAAGCCGTAAGGCCAATCCAGTTTCGTTGGACGTAATCCCCAATATTTTTATTCCAATACCAACTCGGCAAACTGATCGTATCAACCGGATCGAAGTCGGTAACAGTATCGGTGACTAAACCACCACCCCAACCGAATTCCTCAACTGAAGCCGCCCATGTGAACCAATCGGCGCCAAGGCCGCCGGTCAAAATGTCAGAACCCTCGCCGCCCGAAATATAATCAGCTCCACCGCCGCCAACGATAGTGTCATCGCCCAGATCGGCGAATAAGCTGTCATTTCCAGCAAGGCCGTTCAAATTATCTGCGCCGACTGTCCCTCGAAGCGTATCTGCGCCGGCCGTTGCGGCGTCGATAACGGCAATTTCCAGAAAAGCTTGAATTCCTGATAACCGAAGCGAAAAAGCGCCATTGGAAACAACAACAGAGCTATCGGCTGACGCATCTCCATCATAGTCGAATTCGATAATCGTCTGCCCGCCGGCCGTTCGAAACCGGAATTCTTGTCCGTTGCCGGAGAATGCGTCAGTTCCGATAAAATGCAGCCTCGGAACAGACAGGCCGGGAAAGCGATAGTCTATCCCATCTTCCACATTGAGATCGGTGACTATTTCGCTCGCGCCAGCGAGACCCGATTCAAACGAAATCTGAAATAGATCAGATCCTGCGCCGCCGGTAAGCGTATCGGATCCTAGTCCGCCGACAAGTGTGTCGTTTCCGCCGGCGCCTGCGATGGCATCATCGCCGTCGTCGCCAGTCAGCGAATCGTCCAAGGAGCCGCCAGTCAGCGTATCGGCACCCGCGCCGCCGAATGCAAAATACTGATACCCGAATGTTGGAGACAATGCATTTGCAGCGCTCGTACCAACGCCCAATTCAAGGATCGTAACTGAACCGGTTGGAATCCAATAATATTCCAACAATTCTATATTCGCAATTCGGACGGTGCCGTACGCGAAATTCGTTTGAAATTCCCATAATCGGAGATCCGCACTCGGATCATTTGAATTATAATTGAAAGAAGGGATATCGCTCCAATCGTTTCGGAAAATAAGTTTGTCGACGCCGGCGCCGCCGTCAAATAGACCTCCGACAAAATCCGGCGTTGCATTATAAGTTGACAACTCCAGCGTGTCGTTTCCGGTTCCGCCTAAAAGCGTGTCAAAAAACTCATTATTGTCGGCGGAAGGATATTGAGAGCCGGCGATGAGGTAATCGTTGCCGCCGCCGCCGTCGATAAGATCATTTCCGGAGAGTCCATAAAGCGTATCATTACCGCCCAGTCCGTTGATCGTATCGTCGCCCGACGTACCATTCAAAAGGTCGTCGCCAGAAGTTCCGTCGATCGGCATAAAAGCTCCCCCGGTTAATCAAACACAGCAGGAGTAAAGGGCGCGCAATTATTCAAATTGTCAATTCAAAGTTGCGCCCCGCCGCCCCCTTCCATTCCGCGCCGTTCGCCTGTGTTCCGGCGATGCCCCCGCGTTCCCGAGCCTCGAATAGACCGACATCGCAGCCCGTCGCCCCGAAGTCCGAACTGACCGCGGCACCCGGCGGCGGCGATATTGGCCGCATTCCTCCATTATTATAAAACGGCCCTGATCGAGTGCGCCCAAGAAACGCTAATCGTTTTTACCTCGGGGGGATCACATGCGGATTGCCGGTTTCATTGCAACGCTGCTGTTGATATGCGGCGGGACAGCACGCGCGGCAGATCAATCGACAGACGCTAGCGTGCGCGATTGCAACGCAACTATCGAGAATTCTCGTGCAGCCGCACGCTCCAAGAACTTTTCCGACCAAGCCCCGTCGATCCGATGGCAGATTTTTGCAGATCTGGTGAATTGCGCGCTCGAACTTCAGCGATGGGAAGAAGCTCTCAACGGCATAAACGCTTTGCTCGAAATAGAACCAGACAATACTGGCGTTCTTGCGCTGAAGATGATCGTCACGACAATCGAGCCGCGAGATCTGCCTGGAGGCGTCGCCTCACTGGAGCGAATTGCAGAAACGGCGCCAGAGGATGTCAGCAATATTGAACTCGAACAGCTGCTCAATATGTTTCGCCGACTGAAAGAGCATGGCGACCCGGATTTACGATTCCGCTTTTACAAAGCGGTCTTTTCATCAGACTATGCGCCGCCGAATGCGGTCGATACGGCGGACGGGCTGCGCATCGGCTATATTAGGGATTTGCTAGAGAAGCGTTCGAAATCCTATGCAGTCGAACAGATAAGAAAAATCGCTGATCCGCTGATCGTGGCGGAGTTCCTTTTCGATAAACGTTACGACGATCTTGCACGCTTTCCAGCGATGCCAAAATCCTCTGATCTCGCCCGCCTCGTGGAGGACGAAATTACTCTGTCGAAGCGACTACTTGCGGAACATCCAGACGAGATGAAAGCGCATATTCGCTATGCGCAAGCATTGAGAACCAATGGCCGATTTGACGACGCTCTGATGCAAACGACAAAAACCGTCGCGCTTCTCTACGCCGATGACGCTGAAGAACGCTTCAGCGATTATGGCGATCAGGCGAGATGGGTTTACAACGAACACGCATACGCGCTTTACGATGTTGGACGTAATGCGGAAGCGCGCGAGGCGCTTGAGGCAGGCGCTCGTCTGAATGAATTTGGCGGCGCCAACGCCAGCCAGACCATTAATCTCGCGACAATGCTTTTCCGCGAGGGGTTGTTCGCCGAAGCAGAAAAAACTATTGGAGGGCTGGAAAGAAAGGACGCCAGCCCGTTCGGTTGGATGTGGGCGGCGGCCGTGAAAATATGCGTGCGCAGTCTGAACGGCGCCAAACCTCATCCGGTCGACCTCGAATTCGCGCGCGCCAACCAAGCTGAAAACGATTCCGCCTATGCGGAAATTCTACTCTGCCTCGGCGATGAAGACGCCGCCGCTGCGCATTTCATCGCGCGCCTAGGCGATCCGGAACGACGAGCGGCGGCGCTGCGCTCCGTCCAGAAGACGCTTGAGGCGAATTACAACCTGCCAATCGGCGAAAAACTGGAACGGCGGCAGGCCGCGGTTGCCGCGAGGCCGGACGTTGCGGCTGAAATCAATAAGGTTGGTCGCATCATCGACCTGCCTTTCTTTCCGATCTATTGGGGCGATTACTAACCCCCTTCCATTCCCCGGCGTTCGCACTATGTTCCTGCGATGCCCCCTCGTTCGAGAGCCCCGAAAAGACCGACGTCACAGCCCGTCACCCCGAAGTCCGAGCTGACGACGGCGCCCGGCGGCTTTTCCGAAGCCGTCGCGACCTATCACGACCGGAATATGCCGGCTCTGTGGACGCCGCACCGGCCGGAGCGCCCGGTTTCACGGGGGCTGTCGCGGCCGCTCAAAGTCAAAAGCCAATACCAGCCCGCCGGCGACCAGCCGCAGGCGATCGCGGAGCTGACCGAAGGGATCAAGTCCGGCGAGTTCGACCAGGTGCTCTTGGGCGCGACCGGCACGGGCAAGACCTTCACCATGGCGAAGGTGATCGAGGCGACGCAGCGCCCGGCCTTGATCCTCGCGCCGAACAAGACGCTCGCCGCGCAGCTTTTCACCGAGTTCAAGGCGTTCTTCCCCGACAATGCGGTCGAATATTTCGTTTCCTATTACGATTACTACCAGCCGGAAGCGTACGTTCCGCGCACCGACACCTATATCGAGAAGGAATCATCCGTAAACGAACAGATCGACCGGATGCGCCATGCGGCGACGCGCGCGATATTGGAGCGCGACGACGTCATCATCGTCGCCTCGGTCTCGTGCATTTACGGCATCGGCTCGGTCGAGACCTATACCGCGATGACCTTCACGCTGGGGCACGGGCAGACGATTGAAAGGAAAACCCTGCTCGCCGATCTCGTGGCGCTGCAATACAAGCGCGCGGATGCGGGCTTTGCGCGCGGGTCCTTCCGCGCGAAGGGCGACGTCATCGAGATTTTTCCGGCGCATTATGAAGACCGCGCCTGGCGCGTCTCGATGTTCGGCGACGAGGTCGAGGCGATCCATGAATTCGATCCGCTGACCGGGCAAAAGACCGACGATCTCCAGTCGATCACGGTCTACGCCAACAGCCACTATGTGACGCCGCGCCCGACGCTGACGCAGGCGATCCAGGGCATCAAGAAGGAGCTGAACGAAACGCTCCCCATCATGCGCGAGGAAGGAAAGCTGCTCGAAGCGCAGCGGCTTGAACAGCGCGTGCAGTTCGATCTTGAGATGATGGCGGCGACAGGCTCCTGCGCCGGCATCGAAAACTATTCGCGGTATCTGACGGGCCGCAAACCGGGCGAACCGCCGCCGACCTTGTTCGAATACCTCCCCGACAACGCGCTTCTTTTCTGCGATGAAAGCCACGTCACCGTGCCGCAGATCG
>CALAZI010000216.1 GCA_937895955.1 uncultured Alphaproteobacteria bacterium
GAGCACATCATTCGTAATGATGGGGTCAGGTGTTCGAGTCACCTAAGCGGCACCATAAGCCACTGAAATCATTGAATAATTTATATTTAACCTGTCAGCAGATTTGGGCGGCATTCTGGCGCTACCACTGCGCTACCAATGCATTGGCTTTGGCGTTTCAGACCTCAGACGATTAAAAGGATTTTCGCTTACGGGGAGAGGTCGTGAATGCACCTTGGAAATATCTTTTGGCCGCACCAACCAAGTTCAACGTCGTCAGCATTCGCCCGCTGCGGACGATTGGTGCATTGGTGGAGCATCGGCGTCGCTGCAATGGTCGCTGTTGCTGGTGATCTGCTCCCCAACTTGCCCTCGCCGGACGATGGATTTTTGCGGCTCTTTCACGACGGCGGGCTGGTTGCGCCAGCGTGATTGGTGAGCGTTATCGGCGGTTTGTTGCCGCTCGCGCCGAAGAGCTTGTCGTCAGCCTATTCGCCAAGGGCCTTGCAATGGATGAGACGGCCGAAGGTCTCGTGCGGACGACGTTCCTGCCGGACGGCGGGGTCGTGCGCGAGCGTCTCGATTTTCTCGACAATGAGAATTTCACCTGCCGCTACACGGTCGTCGAACGCGGCCCGCTGCCCTACAAATCCTATCGCGGCGGCATCCGTCTCGAACCTCATGGCGACGACGCCTGCTTTGTTAATCTGCATTCCGATTTCGAACCGATCGGCATGGGCGAGGAAGAGGCCGCCGCTTTCTACCGCAAATTCAATCTCGACGGCGTCAATAAGATCCGAGAAATTCTCGGCGCGTAGGCGCCGCCGTTCATTTGTTGGCGATATGGCGCACCAACCGGTTGAAAGCGCCGGTTCGCGCTCGCGCTTGAAGCGAATAGATCGCATTGAAGCCGTTTTATGCTGCGCCGCCCCGGTCGCCGCGCTAGGCTGTTTGTCGATGGATGCGGTTATACGGGGAAGAAAATGCGAATCGAAAAGTTTTTCGCCGGTCTTGCGCTTGCGCTCGCCGCGGCGGCGGGAGCGGCGCCGGCGATCGCCGCCGATCACGGCGACACGCCGAACCTGATCGCGCTGGCGCGCCATGACGCGCGGATCAGCGATCTGCACGTATTCAGGGACGGCGACAATCTCGTTCTTGCGCTCAGCACGTTTCCGAATCTCGCCGCGCTTTCCTATCGCTTCCCGTCGGATCTCACCTTGCGGCTTCATATCGACAACCACAGCGCCGTCTCATTCGACAACCCGGTCGACAACGCGCAATTCGGCGGAACGATCGTTGATCCGGAAGGCGTCGGCGCGGATATCACGCTGACTTTCACCTTCGATCGCAACGGGACTCTGGAACTCGCGACGTCGGGGCTTTCCGGACGTCAGGAAAAGAACATCAAACTGTTCGCCGGCATGCGCGACGATCCTTTTATTCGCGGGCCCCAGATCGGGCGCAATGTCGCGGCGATCGTCGTCGAGTTTCCGCTCGCCGACGCGCTGGGCGAGAAACCGCAAAAGAAAAAGCGCAAGCCGAAAGCGAAGCCTGAAAACAAGACGCTTCTCGTCTGGGCGACGTCGGACGTGCCGGATATCGCCGGCCCATACAGCGAGCTCGGCGCGCGCGCCTTGCGTTCGCAATGCCCGCAGCCGGTCTGCGTCGGGGTCGACGGCGCCGATCTCAATCTCAGGAACGAAACCTCGCCGCATCAATACGCCTTGCTGCTGAACCTTCGTCCGGATGTCGTTATTTACGATGCGTCAAGGCCCGCCGCCTTTCCGAACGGGCGCGCGTTGACCGATGACGTTGTCAATTTGATCGCGCCGTTCGGGCAGAATATCCTCGCCAATGATTATCCTTGCCCATCGGCGAATGACGTGCCGTTTCTGGCGGATTTTCCCTATCTGGCTCCGCCGCAATACGGCGTCGCGCCGCCGGGGCCCGGCCCCGCCTGTCCGCTCTAGACGCGGGGGCTACAAAAATGCGCCGCATTTTTATGCTGGCCGCGATCGCGGCGGCGAGTTGCGCCTCTTCGCCGCAAGAGGCGAGCGACGCCGATGCGCGCGTTCAATATTATTCCGGACGCATAGAAGCCCATCCGGGCGTTTACGCGCTGCATTTGGGATTGGCGCAAGCCTATCTCGACAAGGCGCGTGAGACGCATGACCCTTCTTTCATTCACGCCGCGCTTGCGGAAAGCGACGCTTCGCTTTCGCTTCTTGAAAGCGTTGAAGGCTTCAAAATGAAGGCGCGCATCGCCGCCTTTCGCCATCATTTCGACGAGGCGCTTGAATGGGCGGCGAAAGCCGAGGCGCTGACGACGGCCGATGTCGACGACGGCGCGATCGCGGCGTTGAAAGTCGGAGCGCTTCTCGGTCTGGGGCGCGCCGATGAAGCGCGGGCTCTATTGCCTGCGCGGGCGGAGGATGCGGACGGTTTTCACGTCGCCGCGGCGCTGGGGCACGTTTATGCGGCGATCGGGTCGCCTGACCTCGCCGCCGCCGCTTTTGCGCGCGCCGCCGCCTTCGCCGAGGCCGAGGGCGCCGATCAGCTTGCCGGCTGGGCGGAAACGTCGGCCGCCGGCGCCTATCTCGATGCGGGCGATGCCGCGCTCGCCAATCCGCATCTTGAACGGGCGAAAGGATTTGACGCCGACAGCCGATTTTTCCGCACGCACCTTGCTGAGCGCGCCGCTCTTGAAGGCCGTCCCGCCGAAGCGCTTGCCGTCTATGAGCGGCTGATCGCGGAGGCGGACGATCCGGAACTGCGCCGCCGCGCATTTCTTCTGGCGCGCTTGCAGGGCGATGCGACGCGGGCCGCCGCGCATCTCGTCGCGGCCGAGCGTCTGCTGCGCGCTGCGCTCGACGCCGGGGAAAGCTATGCGCGCGCGGACCTCGCCCGGCTCAGGGCGGATGCTGACGGCGCGGACGTTGCGCCCCGGTCCGAAAGATAGGCCGCCGCCGACGGATTTTCGTGGCCGAGCCGTTATTTAAGGGGTTATGCGCCCGAATTTCGGCCGCTTTTCGCCGCGCCGCGGTGAACGGCGGAGAATTCGTAACCGTATAGGCTTAAGCTGGGATGGAAATGACTTCGGTCGACGGAAGAAAGGCTTCAGGGAACGGCTGATGGTGCGGGTTCCTCGCGTTTTCGCCGCCGGCGCAGCGATCGGGATCTTTATCGGTCTCGTCGCGGCGGCGATTTTCTCCGCGCCCGCGGATGATCCGAAAGCCGGCGGCGGCCCGCGCGGCGGCGGTTTTTCTCGGGGCGGCGCCGCGCCGGCGATCACGACCGCAATCGTTGAGGCCGCGAGTGTCGGCCGCACGATCAACGCGATCGGTTCGGGACGCGCCGTCAAAAGCGTCACGCTCGTCTCCGAGGCGACGGGCCTTGTCGAGGCGGCGCCGGCGCGCGCGGGTTCGCAAGTGAAAGCAGGCGACATCGTCTTGAAGCTCGACGACGAGCAGCAAAGGATCGCGCTGGCGAAAGCGCGCGCCGATTATCCGATCGCCAAGGCGAACGCCGATCGTTACCGCGCGCTTTATGAGGAAGACAGCGCCTCGCGCATGGAGGCCGACGCCGCCTTCAACGCCTATAAGGCGACCGAAGCCGACCTGCGCAGCGCCGAATACGCGCTTCGTCAGCGCACCATCCGCGCGCCGTTCGACGGCGCCGTCGGCCTTATCGATATCGAGGCCGGCGATTATGTCCGCGCCGGAGACATCGTGACGACGATTGACGATCTTTCAGCCCTGATCATCGAATTCGCGGTGCCGCAGGAAGAGGCGACGGCCGTTCGCAAAGGACAGCGCGTCGACGCCGTTCTCGCGGGCGCATCAGGCGATGCGATTTCCGGCGCGGTGACGGCGATCGACAGTCGCGTCGACAGTCTTTCAAGAACGCTGCGCATTGAGGCGACATTCGAACCCGCAGCGGGCGAGATTCTTCCCGGCGCCACCTACGCCGTGACGACGACCAATGAAGGCGCCGCCGCGCTTTCCGCACCGGGTCTCGCAGTGCAATGGGACCGGACGGGCGCTTTCGTCTGGAAGCTCTCCGAAGACGGCGCGGCGATCCGCGCCGCCGTCGTCATTCTGCAGCGGCGCGATGAAGCGGCGATCATCGAGGGCGCGGTCGAGGCCGGCGACGTCATTATCGTCGAGGGCGCCGATCGCGTCCGGCCGGGCATGAGCTTCCCCGCCGCGCGCGACGTTTCAAGCCGGGGCGAAACCGCGGCGAGCGGCGCGCCCTGACATGGCGCAAGGTGAAAGCCGCCAGCCGATGAATGAGGCCCCGGACGGCGGCTTCATCGCCGTCTTCATTCGCCGCCCTGTGCTGGCGAGCGTCCTCAATCTGCTCATCCTGATCGCCGGCCTCGCCGCGCTGACAGGCGTTGAGGTGCGCGAGCTGCCCGATGTCGATTCGCCCGTCGTCACGATCGACACGCGCTATCCCGGCGCGACGCCTGAAGCGATCGACGCGGAAGTGACGTCGGTGATCGAAAGCGCGGTTGCGCAGGTTGACGGCGTTATCGGCATTTCCTCATCCTCCTCGCGCGAGCGCAGCCGCATCGTCGCCGAATTTTCTTCGCGCATCGACATCAATATCGCGGCGACGGATGTGAAGAACGCCGTTTCCGCCGTTGCGCGGCGGCTGCCGGAAGACGTTGAGGAGCCGACGGTCGTCAAGGCGGATAATGATTCATCGCCGATCATGCGCCTCAACGTTTCGGCTGAAACGATGTCTGCGGCCGATCTCGCCGATCTTGTCGAGGATGTCATCCAGCCGCGCATCCAGTCGGTGGAGGGCGTCGCCGAGGCGCAGGTTTACGGCGATCGCCGCCGCGCCATTCGTGTCCGGATCATGCCGTCTTCGCTCGCCGCGCGCGGGTTTTCCGTCGATGACGTCGCGCGGCTTGTCTCGACCGCCTCGATCACCGCGTCCGCCGGCCGGCTGCGCAACGCCTCGCAGGAAATATTGATCCGCGCCGAAACGCCGGCGACGAGCCCCGAGGAAATCGGCGCCTTGCGTCTCGACGACAAGACGCGGCTTGCCGATGTCGCGGTCGTCGAATGGTCGTTTGAGGATGAATCGACATCGGCGCGCATCGACGGCAAGCCGGGCGTCGGCGTCGGCGTTCAGCGCCAGGCGCAGTCGAACACCGTCGCCGTGTCGAAGGGCGTTCGCCGCGCGGTTGAAGAGCTTAACCGAAGCCTGCCGGCCGGCGTTGCGATCGGGGTTTCTTCCGATGATTCCGTTTTCATCGAACGCTCGATCGATGAGGTCGTCCGAAGCCTCATTGCGGCGACGTTGATCGTGATCGGCGTCATCTTCCTGTTTTTACGGTCTTGGCGCGCGACGCTCATTCCGGCGGTGGCGATACCGGTCTCGCTGCTCGGCACGATCGCCGCCATCTATCTCGCCGGTTTCTCAATCAATCTCCTGACGCTCCTCGCGCTTGTCATGGCGACCGGGCTTGTCGTCGACGACGCGATCGTCGTCACGGAAAACATCGAACGCTGGAAAGCGAACGGCGCCGGCAAGCGCGCCGCGGCGGTTCTTGGAACGCGCGAGATCGTTTTCGCCGTCATTGCGACGACAGCGACGCTCGCCGCCGTTTTTATTCCTATCTCTTTCCTGCCGGGTCAGGCGGGCCAGCTGTTTTCCGAATTCGGCTTTGTTCTCGCCTTCGCGGTGGCGGCGTCATCGATCGTCGCGTTGACCTTGTGTCCGGTTCTGTCGATCCGCTTCAGCCGCGCTGCGGCGAACCGGGCGTCGGCGGCCGGCGAAACAGGGTTGACGCGCGCCTATCGGCGGTTTCTCTCTTTTCTGGTTGAACGTCCGCTTGTTCCGGTTTTCCTTTCGATCGGCTTTGCGGCGTTCGGCTGGCTCGCTTATCAGAACCTGCCGCGGGAGCTGACGCCGAGAGAAGATCGCGGCCGCCTTTTCATGTCGGTCAGCGGTCAGGAAGGCGCGACATTCGCCTTTGTCGACGACAAGGTGCGCCTGATTGAGGAAAGGCTGACGCAATTCATCGATAGCGGCGAGGCGACAAGCGTCATCTCGATCAACGGCGTCGGCGGCGGCAATCGCGCTTTCGTCATCCTGATGCTTAAGGACTGGTCCGAGCGCGATTTCACCCAGCAAGAATTGGAAGCGAAAGCGCGCCCCATCGTCAGCGCCATTCCCGGCGTCGACGCCAGCCTGCGCAGCTCAAATAGCCTCGGCATTCGCGGCGGCGGGCAGGGCTTGCAGTTCGCCGTTCTGGGCGATGATTTCGCGGCGACGGCCGACGCCGCCGAAGCGCTCGCCGATGAAATGCGCAAGAATCCGATCTTCGCCGACGTCAGGCCGAATTTCCGGTTCTCGCGGCCGCAGATCAATGTTGAGGTCGACCGCGAGGCGGCGGCGCTTCTCGGCGTCCCGGTTTCGGCGATCACCACGACGCTGGCGGCGATGTCGGATGAATACCGCGCCGCGCAGATTTTCGTCGGCGACGACATCATCAATGTCTATCTGACGGCCGGCGGCGAGCCGATCGACGATTCAATCGACCTTTCAAACCTCTTTGTTGAAACGCGCACCGGCGTCTTCACGCCGCTGACATCCGTAGCGCGCGTCAGCGAGTCGCCGATCGCATCGAGCCTTGCGCGCGAACAGCGACGGCGCGCGGTTCCTGTAACGGCCGATCTCGCCGAAGGCGCGCGCCTCGGCGACGCCGTCGAAGCGATGCGCGCCGCGGCTGAACGCGCGCTTCCTGGAACGATGTCGACGACGCTGACGGGCGAAGCGCGCCTTCTGCAGCAATCGAACGATGCGACGCTTCTCGTATTCGCCTTCGCCGGCCTGATCGTGCTGCTGGTGCTCGCCGCGCAGTTCGAAAGCCTCATTTCCGCGCTCATCATCATGCTGACCGTGCCGTTCGGTCTCGCCGCCGCCGTCTTTGCGATCCAGCTGACGGGCGGCTCGCTCAATTATTACAGCCAGATCGGCCTCGTCCTTCTCATCGGCATCATGGCGAAGAACGGCATCTTGATCGTCGAATTCGCCAACAAGCGGCGCGATGAAGGAATGAACGTCAAGGACGCGATCCTTGACGCTTCAATGACGCGCCTGCGCCCCGTTCTGATGACGGCGATTTCGACATTGCTCGGCGGCCTGCCGCTCATTCTCGGGACGGGCGCCGGCGCCGAATCGCGCGCCGCGCTCGGCTGGGTCGTCTTCGGCGGGCTCGGCTTTGCGACCGTGTTCACGCTCTTCCTGACGCCGGTGACCTTCCTCGCGCTTGCGCGCTTTGCAAAGCCGCGCGCGACGGAGGCGGGAAAACTCGCCGCTGAACTTGCAGCCGCGCCGCGGCGGGTGGAAAGCTAGGAGGCGGGTCGACTTTTCGTTTGAGACGGCGGATACAGGCGGCGTCTTCACGCCTGCCGGAAATCCAATGTCGAAAGCGCCCATCCGCCTCTATCTCGTTGACGGCTCAGGTTACATTTTTCGGGCCTATCACGCGCTGCCGCCCTTAACGCGGAAATCGGACGGTCTGCCGGTCGGCGCCGTCTCCGGCTATTCGAACATGCTCTACAAGCTTCTCGCCGACATGACGGACGAGCATGAGCCGACGCATCTCGCCGTCATCTTCGATCATTCCGGCAAGAGTTTCCGGAACGACATCTATCCCGACTACAAGGCGAACCGCCCGCCGGCGCCGGAAGACCTCGTGCCGCAATTCCCGCTGGTGCGCGAGGCGACGCGCGCCTTCAACGTTCCGTGCATCGAGCTTGAAGGATATGAGGCGGACGATCTCATCGCCTCCTATGCGCGCGCGGCGGAAAAAGCGGGCGGGGAATGCGTCATCATCTCATCCGACAAGGACCTGATGCAGCTCGTCAATGACCGGATCACGCTCTTCGACACGATGAAGAACCGGCGGATTGCGCGCGACGAGGTGATCGAGAAATTCGGCGTGCCGCCTGAAAAAGTCGTCGAGGTGCAGGCGCTCGCCGGCGATTCCGTCGACAATGTGCCGGGCGTTCCCGGCATTGGAATCAAGACGGCGGCGCAATTGATCGAGGAATATGGCGATCTTGAAACGCTCCTCGAACGCGCCGGCGAAATCAAGCAGCAAAAGCGCCGGGAGAAGCTGATCGAAAACGCCGACGCGGCGCGTCTTTCAAAACAGCTCGTCATCCTGAAAGACGACGCGCCGCTGCCAGAACCGCTCGAAGATTTGACGATCCGCGACTTTGATCACGCGCTGGCCGCGGAGTTTCTGCGCAAAATGGAATTCAACACGCTGCTGAGGCGCGTTGACGGCGATCATGGCGGCGCGTCGGCGGGTGCGGCTGCGGGCAAGGCGGAGGCCAAACCGCAAGCGGCGGCGCCGGCTGACGCGCATTATGAAACCGTCTTTGACGAGGCTTCGCTGAAAAAATGGATCGCCGCCGCCTTCGAGAAAGGCGCCGTCGCGGTCGACACCGAAACCGACAGTCTTGACGCGATGGGCGCGGCGCTTGTCGGCGTGTCGCTCAGCGTCGAGCCGGGGCGCGCCTGCTACATCCCCCTGGGGCACGGCGCCAAGGGGCTCGCGTTTGACGACGCCGATACGTCAAAGCAAATGCCGCTTGAAAAAGCGATCAGGCATTTAAAGCCGCTCCTTGAAGACGAAAGCGTTCTCAAGATCGGGCAGAATCTCAAATACGACATGCATGTCTTCGCGCGTCACGGGATCATGCTTTCGCCGCTCGACGACACGATGCTCATCTCCTACGCGCTTGATTGCGGCGCCGGCGGGCACGGCATGGACGAACTCGCGCGGCGCTGGCTCGATCATGAGACAATCAAATTCTCGGACGTCGTCGGGACAGGAAAAAAACAGAAAACCTTCGATGAAGTCGACATCGCCAAGGCGACGGACTATGCGGCCGAAGACGCCGACATAACGCTGCGCCTCCATCGGCATCTGAAGCCGCGCCTCTCCGCCGAGGGGAAAACGACCGTTTACGAAACGCTTGAACGGCCGCTCATCCCGGTGATTTTCGAGATGGAGCGCGAAGGGGTCAAGATCGATCCGGCGGTTCTGGCGCGCCTCTCCGCCGATTTCGCGCAGCGCATGGCCAAACACGAGGCTGTAGCGCATGCGCTTGCCGGCGAAACGTTTAATATGGGTTCGCCGAAACAGATTTCGGAAATTCTCTTCGACAAGCTCGGCCTGCCGGGCGGCAAGAAGACATCGACCGGGGCCTGGTCGACTTCGGCCGACATATTGGAAGAACTCGCCGCGGCGGGCCACGATCTGCCGCGCGCCATTCTCGACTGGCGCGGCCTTTCAAAACTGAAATCGACCTATACGGACGCGCTTCCCGCCGCCATCAACAAGGAGACGGGCCGCGTTCACACCTCTTACTCGCTCGCCGCGACGACGACCGGGCGTCTCGCCTCGACCGATCCCAATCTCCAGAACATCCCGATACGGACGGAAGACGGCCGCAAGATCAGAACCGCTTTCGTGCCCGAAAAGGGCAACGTCCTCATTTCCGCCGACTACAGCCAGATTGAACTGCGCCTTCTCGCTCATATCGCAGATTTGAAATCAATGAAGGACGCCTTTGCGAACGGCGTCGACATTCACGCCATGACGGCGTCTGAAATGTTCGGCGTGCCGGTGGCGGGGATGGACCCTATGGTGCGCCGCCGCGCCAAGGCGATCAATTTCGGCATCATCTACGGCATTTCCGCCTTCGGTCTCGCCAATCAGCTCGGCATCGGCCGCGGCGAGGCGAAAGACTATATCGACAGCTATTTCGAGAAATTTCCGGGCATCCGGAAGTATATGGATGACACGATCGCAACGGCGAAAAAACAAGGCTATGTCGAAACGATTTTCGGCAGACGCACCCATGTCGGCGGCGTCAACGACAAGAACCCGGCGATGCGCGGCTACGCCGAACGCCAGGCGATCAACGCGCCGATCCAGGGGGCTGCGGCCGACGTCATCCGCCGCGCGATGATCCGCATGCCGGCGGCGCTGACGCGCGCAAGGCTCCGCGCGAAAATGCTGCTGCAGGTGCATGACGAACTTGTCTTCGAATGCCCGAAAAGCGAGGCGGAAAAGACGATCGAGGTCGCTCGCAAGGTGATGGAAGGCGCGCCGCATCCGGCGCTTGCGCTTTCCGTTCCGCTCGTCGTCGATGCGCGCGCGGGCGCGAACTGGGACGAGGCGCATTAGACGGCCGGCGCGTCAGTCTTGCGGCGCCGCTCAGTTAAGTATGGCTTTTACAACGCCGGCATTCCGCATCTTCGCCTCCCATAGGGCGGCGCGTAATTGGTCATTCGCCGCGCTGAAAGACTGTCTTTTCAACGCGGCGTTCGCGGGTCGCGGGCGTGACGCGGGCGTGACGCGCCTGCGATCATCGTAACTTCCCGCTTACTGACCGAGATGGCGCTGCAGGAACGCGCCTGTCGCCTCAAGCATCGCGCGCCGTGTCGAATAGGTCGACAGCCAGTGATCCTCGCCGGAGAGCTCTAGAAGCTCGACGTCTTTGCCGGCGCCTTTCAGCGCGGTTTCCATTTTCTTTGACTGGCTGAGGGGCACGATCGTGTCATCCTTGCCGTGGATCAACAGGACAGGCGCGGAAAATTGTTCGGCGAGACGCGCCGGCGAAACAGCGTTGAGGTCATTTCGATCTTGGCCGATCGAGCGCCGCATGAACACGACGACTTCCGATGAGCGCCCCGTATAGGTTTTGTCGTATTCGATAAGGTCCGGAAGGTCCGCGACGCCGGCGTAAGACACGACGCAGCGATAGAGATCAGGCGTTTTCGCGCCGCCCATCAGCGCCGCATAGCCGCCATAAGAGCCGCCGACGATGCAGATGCGCGAGGCGTCGACAACGCCGTCGGCGACAAGCTTTTGAACGCCCTCGGTGATGTCGTCCTGCATGCGCAGGCCCCATTGCTTGTATCCAGCCTCCCGGAAATTCAGGCCGAAGCCTTCCGACCCGCGAAAATTCGGATTGTAGACGGCGTATCCGAGCGCGGCGAAATATTGCGCCATCCAGTCGAACCGCATGTCGTCGCGCGCCCAGGGGCCGCCATGCGGCAAGACCACGAGCGGCAGGTTTTTCTTCGTCTTGCCTGGCGGAACCGTCAGATAGCCGGGGATGTTAAGACCGTCGCTCGCCGCGTAATCAAAACGCTCAACCTTGCCGAGCGCGCTCGCCGGAATATTCGGAAAATCCGAAACAAGCGCCGACAATTCTTTCTTTGCAACGTCGAACAGAAAAAGTTCGCCCGGCGCGCCCGGCTTTATGGTTCGAACAATGATCATATTCCGGTCAAGCGAAAAGGATTCGATGAGGACGGCGCGGCCATCCTTGAATACGCCCTTTAACGCGGCGTGGGCGGAGGCCAGCGCCTGATCGAAAAAGGCCTGCTCAGGCAGGTCCCGCGTCAATTGGGCGCCCAGCACCGCCTTCGTGTGCGGATCGTGAATAGCGTCGTCCACGTCATAGACGGCATCGCCGAATGCGATCTGCCCGAGGGTTCCGTCCAGCCCGTATTCGAAGAGCTTGAATCTTCTGTCGCCACCGCGGGCCAATGCGTAAGCTTTGGCGCCGGAAGGATCGAATCCGTCGACATAATAATCGGATTCCTCGCCGTCTTTCTCGGCGAATTCGGCGATTTTTGAAAACCGGCCGCCTTCTGCTGCTTTGTGATAGATTTCGCGCTTGTCGTATTTGTCGAGATAATCGTTTCTAAACCGCAGATTGCCTTGAGCGTCAGCCAGGAAATAAGACGTATCTTCATTGCCGCCTTCTATGCGCTGGACTGTGCCGTTGGTGATGTCGGCGCGATAGACCGTAAGCGCGAATTCGTCTCCCAACGTATTGCCGCCTAAACGCGAACCGCCGATCTTGTTATTGTTTGTGCCGGAGAAGGGATCGTAATAGGCCATCAGAACTTCCGTCGGATTGTCAGGAAGCGTGTGGAGCAGGCGCGGCGCGCCGATCATCAGGCTGAACTTCGTGTCTTTTGAAAACAGCCATGCGACATCGCCGGTTTTTTCATTGATCGACATGACGCGAACGAATTCGAAGGTGTAGCCGGATCGATAGCCGCTCGGATAAACATATTCGCGCGTGACAGACGCCCAGACGATGACATGATCGTTGCTGACCCAGACAAGATCGCGGGCTTTCATTTCGCCGAGTTCGACGCGGCTCGGTTTAGATCCGTCGAGCGGATAAAACGAAACGGCGCGATTATCGCCGCCGACGCCCTGAATAATGGCGATCTTCTTTCCATCCGGCGAAATTGCTGCGGCCTCGGCGTTTGGGTGGTGCGTATAAGCGTTGATGTCCGGCGCTGCAGCATTCGCCAGTGAAGAAAAATTAAAGCATAGGCAGAGCGCAATTACGCCGCTCAGCACAACGTATATTCTGGTCATCCTGATAAGCCCCCTGAGTATTCTTGTTTTTCGCCAGTTTAGGGGCGCGGGAGCCTTTAGCAACAGCTTTTTTGGGGGCGTCAGGCCCTAAGCGCTAGAGCGGCCGGTCGTCAGGGAGCAGCGGCGCGGCGGGTTCGAGCGTGATCTCGATGCGGCGATTGCCGGGCGCGTAAGGGTCTTCAGGGTAAAGGGGGAAGGCGTCGCCGCGCCCCGTGACGCCGGCGATCCGCTTCGCGGGAAAGCCGGCGGCCTCGATGACGCGGCGCGCGGCGTTGGCGCGCGCGGCGGTCAGATCGAACGGCGAATAGGCGCCCGTCCCCGTCGCATCCGCATGCGCGTCGATGAAAATGCGATTGGCGAGCGGTTTCAGCGCGCGCGCGGTTTCTTCAAGGAGCGCCTTCGCTTCCGGCGTCGGTTCCGCCGCTCCCGGCGCGAACATCGCGCGTCCGGCGGAATCGACAATGAGAACCTGCAATCCTTCTTGCGTCAGATTGATGGTGATCGCGTCATTGGCGTCTTTTGCGATCGGGCGCAGCAGGATAGCGTGTTCGAGTTTCTCCCTGACCGCTTCGAAACGGCGACGGTCCGACTCGGCGTTGTCATAAGCGCCCTTGCGCCCATCCATGCCCGCGGCCGGTTTCGCCGAAAGCGTTTCGGAAAGGCCTTCGCCGGACGGCGTGGCGACCGGCATGATCGCGCCCGGCTGGCGCGTTTCGGGAACGCCGTCGAGTTTAACGTCGCCGGCGAAGCGGCGTTCCTGGGCGACGCCGAACGCCTCGCGGATCGAGCCCGCGACGATCTGCATTTTCGCCTCGTCCTGAATTGAAAAGGAAATAATCAGTACGAAAAAGCAGACAAGCAGCGTCATCAGATCGGCATAGGTGATAAGCCACGCGCCGGTCCTGCGGCTTCGCCCCCAGGATTTCGGAATGACGCTCACGCGGCCGCGCTCGCAAAGGCGCCGCGCGCTTTTTCGGGGAGATAGACGATCAGCATGTCGGTGATCGCGTCGGGCGAGCGACGTTCGGCGACCTGGCAAAGGCCGTCGATGATCAGCGACAGATTGGTTTCCTGAACGTCGAGTTTCGCCGCGAGCTTGTCGGCGATGGGTAGCGCCAGGACATAGGCGATGAGCGCGCCGTACAGCGTCGTCAGCAATGCGATCGCCATGGACGGGCCTATGGTCGAGGGGTCTTCCATGGTCGAGAGCATTTTTACGAGACCGACAATCGTGCCGATCATGCCGAAAGCGGGCGCCGCCTCGCCGATGGCGCGGAAGATTTTCTCGCCGTCGACAAGGCGCTTGATTTCAAGCTCGCGCTCGCGCGTCAATTGCGCGCGCAAATGATCGGTTGAAAGTCCGTCGGCGATCATCTGCTTGCCGCGCGCGAGAAACGGGTCGGAAACGGGCGTGCGCTCAAGACCCATCGGTCCCTGGCGGCGAGCGACCTGGGCAAGACCGCGCAATTCCTCAAGCAGATCGCCGGCCGTTTTCGCGTGATCGAAGAACGCCGTTCTGGCGCCGGTGATGAGGGCGTTCGCCACGTCGTCGACCGGAAAGCGCAGGACGGTCGCCGCCGCCGCGCCGCCCATCACGATCAGAAAGCTCGGCGTGTTGAAAAAGATCGTAACGGCGCCCGACATGGCGATCGCGAGACCGACAACGAAAACGCCGGCGACAATGCCGCCGATAGTGGCGAAGTCCATGCGCATGAACAAAGGATCCCTCAATGCGCGGGCAGCATAGTCGACGGGACGTAAAGACGGCCCTTAAGGCTTGACTAAAATTGCGCGGCGCGATCGGCGTTTCTTAACGCGCGGTTAAGGGAGCGCGCAGCCGGGCCGTATCGGCGCGAGCGTGTCGAACCAGTCGAGAGCGGCCGGCGGATTGTTCGCCGCGCTGACGAATGTCAGGCCGGTCGCAGCGCTCGCGAAATCGGCGATCTCGCCTTTCTTGACATAGACGCAGCGCCCTGCGGCGTCGAAGGCGGCGATCGCCTCAGCGACTTTCTTTTCTTCGCCGTCATAGGGATGAAGCAGGCTGACGCCGCGGATGAGGGCGCCGGCAAGTTGGGTTTCTTCCAGAGAAACGATCAGCGCGCCTTTCGGCGCGACGCGCGCGAAATAGGCGTCGGCGAGACCCGAACGGCTTCGTTTTTCTTTCGTCAGCGTGAAGTCGCCGAAATTGGACGCGCCCGCCGCGCCGACGGCGACGCCCGCCGCAATCAGGAAGGCGCGGCTCGCCGCGGCGCTGCGGCGGAATAGATGCGCGCCCGTCGCGATTGACAGCGCGAAGGCGGCGAGCAACGGCGAGTGTGTCGTTATAATGACGCCGTAGCCCGGATAGGTTTTGACAAGCAGCATCTGCAGCACAATGAGGCCGAGACAGCCGCAAGCGACCGCGTAGAGGAACCTTTTCGGCGCGTCGTTTTCTCTTGCGAGCAAGGGTGCGATGGCGGCGGCGGAAAGGATCGCCAGAAACGGAACGGCGGGAAAGAAAAACCGCATATTGAGCGCGTAGCCGCCATGCCATTGCTTAAGCGCAAAGAAAACAATCGGCGCCGCGGCGAACAGGAAGCAGAATGACGCCGCCCTGACGCGGCGCCCGCTCATCAGATCGTATGCGCAAACAAGCGCTGCGACGAAATAAGGCATGCTTTGAAGAAGCGCTTTCTTCGGCATGCCGAAGGTCGTCAGGAATCCCTTGGCGTCGGGTTTCAGCTCGTCATGAAAATAATCGCCATTATAAGCCTGGATGTCGACAAGCAGCGTCCAGAGGTGATGGGCAAGCGTGAAGATCTGTCGATGCAGCAAGATGAGCGCGCCAAGAACGCCCGCGCCGAAGGCGATAAGGAAACCGCGTTGCAGCGCGGCCTTCTTGATAACCGGCGCCGCCTTTTCGGCGTCGATAATGAATAAAGAGGCGCCGCCGATGATCGCCGCCGTCGCCATCGGCGCATAGTCGCCGAGCGTTTCATAGCCGGAGGGATCGCCATAGGTGATCGGCGCAGCGACGCCGTATTTGACGTAATTGAAAATGCTGGCGAGCGCGAGAAGGGGAACGCCGCCGGCGAGAAAGACGAGCGCGGCGGCGCGGTTTCCCGGCGCCGCGACAAGGCGCAGCCAGATGAAGACCGGCGCGAAAAAGATGACGCTGTCGACGCGCACCGTCGCCGCCGCCGCGATCAGCGCGCCGGACAGCGCGAGGAGCGGCAAGCGCGCGCGCGTCCGGTCAGCGCCGCGCAAAGCGGCCGACGCCGCGCCGAGCAGCATGGCGAGGGTCAGGACATGCGGCCAGATCGCGAAAGCGTAGGTCAGGAAATAGGTGCAGGCGACGAAAAGCGCTGCCGCGAGCAGCGCGATCATTTCGTCGCGATAGAGCCGCATGGCGATATCGCGCACCAGCCCGATAGCGATCAAACCGGCGATTGCATTCAACATGAACAGGCCCGCGACGCCGCCGATCAGGTAAAAGGGCGCGGCGATGAAAGCGTAACCGGCCGGATATTGCGGATAGACGCGCCCGTCGGCGCCGTATCCTGACAAGGCGACCGTCAGCGACGGCGCGCCGGCGACGTCGCCGGCGCTCTGGATCGCAAGATCGCCGCGCGTCGCCATCGCATCGGCCATCGCGAGATAAAGACTCTCATCGATTGCGAAAGATCCGGTCGCGCCGGCGATCATGTAGGCGAAGAGCGCGGCGTAAAGAAACGCAAACGCGACGGCGCCGACGCGCAGCATCGGCGCGTTCCTCGTCGCGTCAGAAGTCTGGTGAAGGCTTGCAGGCATCGGCGCGCTCGAAATGGCTGCTCGGCTAAACGCCGAGCGGCCATCAAAAGCGTGAGCCGTAAATTAACCAATAAAATCGACGAAAAAGGCGCCCGTCTCAGCCCCAGGGACCGCGCCGGCGCGCCGCGAAAGGCGATTGGTCGCCGCCGAATGCGGGGTTCGCATGGGCGGTTGAACGTCCCGTCATCGCCATCAATTTCTCGATGCGGTTCTGCGTCGAGGGATGGGTTGAGAAAAGATTGTCGGCGCCGCGGCCCGATAGGGGGTTGATGATCATCAATTGACCGGTTTCGGGATGCATTTCCGCGGTCTCGTTCGGAATGCGCGCCGCGCCATGGCTGATCTTGGCGAGCGCGGAAGCGAGCGCTTCGGGACGCCCCGAGATTTCCGCGCCGACGCGGTCGGCCTCATATTCGCGCCCGCGGCTAATCGCCATCTGGACGAGCGCGGCGGCGAGCGGGGCGAGGAACATCATCGCAAGCGTTGCGATGATATTGCCGCCATTATTGCGATTGCCGCCGAAAAAGAGCGCGAAATTGGCGAGCGTCGTGATCGCGCCGGCGATCGTCGCTGTGACGGTCATCGTCAGCGTGTCGCGGTTCTTCACATGCGCAAGCTCATGCGCCATAACGCCGGCGATTTCCTCTTCATTGAGCATTCGCAGAAGGCCGGTCGTCGCCGCGACGGCGGCGTTTTCGGGATTTCTGCCCGTCGCGAAGGCGTTCGGCTGATCGGAATCGATGATGGTGATTTTCGGTCGCGGCAGTCCTGCGCCGTCGGCGAGGCGCTCGACGATCTCGACATAGCGGCGAACGGCGCCCGAGGGGTGCGCGGCGTCGACGATTTCGGCGCGGTACATTCTGAGGACGATCTTGTCGGCATTCCAATAGGCGAAAAGGTTCGACGCCGCCGCGAAGCCGAGCGCGAGTAGCATGCCGCCGGCGCCGCCGATCGCATAGCCGATCACGCCGAAGATCGCGGTCAACGCCGCAATCAGAATGTAAGTCCTCAGATGGCTCATCGCTTTCCTCTGGCCTGAAACCCTGAGGGGCCTATATGTGAAGCGGCGAAAGGCCCTTCAATATGAGCGACAATGGCGAAGACGCGATCGAAGGCGCGGCCCCCGGCGCAACGCTGACGCCGGCGGCGCGGCGCGCGCTCGCCGAAGCGGCCGAGCGGCGGAAAAAGGCGGCGGCTGACACGCCCCCCGCCGAGCAGGGCGGGCCCGCCGGTCCCGAGCCGACCCGCTATGGCGACTGGGAGCGCAAGGGCCGCGCGGTGGATTTCTAGAACGGTTTTCCGGCGGCCGACGCTTGCGGAACATTACATGAACGTGCTAGAGAATGCTCGTCATGGTTGCATATCAATCATTATTGCTACCTTTTTTATTGGCGGCGCCCGCCGTCGAGGCGGCGGCGGCGGCGGGCGATATTCAGGGCCCGGTTGAGGCTGTCGTCGAACGGGTGGTCGACGGGGATACGGTGCGCGTCTCAGCGCGCATCTGGGTCGATCAATATGTCAGCGTCTCGGTGCGCCTGAAGAATGTCGACGCGCCCGAGCTTTTCCGCCCGCAATGTCCGGCCGAGAAGAACAAAGCGCGCGCGGCGAAAGACTTCGTCGAGGCGATGCTCGGCGCAGGCGCGGCGACCCTGCGCGACATAGAGCATGACAAATATGGCGGGCGCGTCGCGGCGCATCTGGAAACGGCGTCGGGCGAGGATGTCGGAGAGGCGCTTCTCGCCGAAGGGCTCGCCGTCGCGATGGGCGATCCCGATCCCTGGTGCTCATAAAGGCTTGCCCTCCGGACACGGATGATCTAGGAAGCGCCTCCCCGCGAATGCGGGCGAAGGAGCATGACATGCAAACGCGCAGCGATATTCGGCTATTCGCCGTCTGACTGCGCCGCCTCTCGATCGGATAGGCGGCGTCGTCGACGCGCAACGCCATTCCGAAAATTGAAATCGAGAGAAGACCCGTGACGATCCATATTTTAACGGACGCGGTCGCGCCGCCATGCGCGCGTACTGATTTCCATTCGCCGCTGAAATTAAAGAGGGGCGGGCCATATGGCTGGCTGACGCCCTATTTATCTCTGATGGCGCAAGACAACGCCGCGATCGCGGCGAATATCCTGTCGCTCAATCGCGATGAATTGCATTTCATCGCGATGACGCTCGCCTTTTCTGACGATTTGCGGCGCGATCGCGCGCGCCTTGGCGACTTCGCGCGCGCAATAGGAAATCGCCGCCGCGAAGCGATCGTGCGAGAATTCGCGCCGGACGCAGATCCTCGTCTCGCGCGTTTCGCATCAAAGCTGGCCGGCAAGCCCTGGCGCGCCGTCACCTATCATCGTCTCGCCGCGCTGGCGGCGGAGCCGCATGCGCGCAAGACGCTCGGTCATCTGCCGTCGATATCGCGCCGCGATGTCGTCATGCTGTCGCGGTTGCCGGCGGCGTATCGCACGCGCGGCGTATTGCGCATGATCCGCCGCCGGCGCGATTTTTCGCGCGTTCTCTTTGCAATCGAGATCGTGCGCCGGGTCAGGACCGACCTTTCGGATCGGCAAATTCTCGCCTCCCTGGAGCATGCCGAAAGCGATTACATCAGGAGGTGGGTGGACGCCCATTATGAGCGTCTCCCTTTTCCGCCGGCCCCGACCGGCGCGCTCAGCGACGGGCGGGGCGGCGTCTTGCGCCCCATACTTTCCGGCGCAGAGCTGAAACGCGCAGGTTTTGAATTCGATAATTGCGTTTTCGATTACATTCCGCGCGCCGCCAGCGGGGCCATCGTCTTTTATCGTTATGATCGGGACGACATCAAAATCGCCGCGATCAAGTTGCTCCCTGTTGCAGGGCTCGGCTGGGCGATCGACGAGATTTCCGGGCCGCAAAATAACCCGGTGTCGGGCGCGGATCGTCTGGCGATCATCGGCGCTTTCGCCGCCGCCGGCGTCCGAGCGCCGCCGCAAGCCTATTCGGAGCACTGTAATTACGACCTCGAATGGTGAGTAAGCGCTCACTTGCTACGCATTAACCCTCTAACGCCTTGTTTTCAGAGCGTCGGGCGAAGTTATCCCCCTACTTATCCCACACCTTCGCGGCGGCCTTATGATGCTTGTTCAATCGCTGTCATTCCGGGGCGCTCTGAAAGAGCGAACCCGGAATCCATGACGGCTGTCAGGGGCGGGATTCCGGGTTCAGCGCTGCGCGCCGTCCAGGAATGACAATGGAAAGGCCGCGCGGACGCCCGCGCGCTGGAAAGGAGGATGCGCATGATCAAAACAAACGCCGCCGAACACGCGCATTCGCCTGTCTCGGCGCGGTTCCGCAAAATCCGTACAAAACCGCTGGACTCCGCATGCGCAAAGGATTCGAGCCGGCAAGCGCGCGGCGGAAAATGCGGCAAATGCGGAAAAATCCGCCGCGCCCTAACGATAGAATGTCGTCTCGGCGCCGGTGAAGGCCCAGGGCTCGGGCAGGTCGATGCAGCGCATCGCCTCGCCGCGCGCCTCGATGCGCATCAAGGGCGCGGCCGCATTATGATCGACCGAAAGAAGGAGAACGCCGTTAATCCGCGGACCGACGAAATTCGCGCGCAATCCTTCATAGCAATAAAACTCGCCGGGCCGCACCTTGTCGAACGGCGCGTTGATGCGTCCGTCCGCCTGGTCGAAGGTGAGGAAATCGCGCGCCGCTTCCTCGCGCGCCTCTTCAAGCATCGGATTGAGCCCGACCATGTCCGCCGTCAGCGATCTGACGCGCCCGTGCAGCGCGAAGATGAGACGGTCGGGATCGATCGCGTCCGGCGCCAAAGCGATCGCGCTCACTTTTGTCGTGCGGCCGTTATGCGAGGCGTCGGTGAACCAGGCGCCCTGCGCGGAGCCGGCGATATCGACGAGCGCTGCGCGGCAGGCGTTTTCGCCCTTCGCGCGGCGCATGCCCCAGGCGTCGCCGAGCTTGGCTTTCCAGTCGCCGGCGAGCGGGCTCGGCAGATAGTCGAGCGGGCATTGCGAGCGGCTCGGATCGTCGGCGATCGCTTCAAGCACCGCCGGCGGTGCCGAAATCGCGACGCCTTCCGCATACGGATTGCCGCGATAGCGTTCGGGGCGTTCGAGCGCGGCGGCGGGCGCGCCCCTGTCTTCAAGAATGACGTCGAATCCGTCGGCGCGGCCGAGCGATTCGCCCTGCCGCACGCGGATCAGCGTCTTGGCGGCGAGGTGATCCGGGCCGCCGATTTCGGCGAAGCTCGCAAGCCCGCCGGCGCGCTTGATGATGTCCGCGTCGATCGCGTCGAGATCGTCATATTTGACGATGACGGTCTCGCAAATCTGCAGTTTCAGCGACCAGCTTTCGCGCGCCGCGCCGCCTTCGGCGTCGCGGATCGTGCGCCGTTCGACGGCGACGATATCGGCTCGCGCCGGCGCGCGCGCGCTCGTCACGCGGCGCTCGAATACGGTTTCGCCCTTGCGCGTGTTGAGACGGATCGCCGGCGCGGGCAATTGCTCGCCGGGCGCCGTCACCTCGCCGAGCGGGGAGACGGAAAGAATGTCGTCGAACGGCGCGAACGCCTCCTTGAGGATCGGCGCGCCTTTCTCGCAAGCGCGCATCGCCGCCGGGGCGGGATCGGTTTTGAGCGCCGCCGCGCGCCGTCCGGCGTCGCGGCCGGCGTCGGGTTTGGCGATGATGAGGCCGAGCAGCGCCGCCGCAAGGACGCTCGCCGCCAGCCGCATGAAATGCTCGGACATTATCCCCGCCTCTTGCGCCCCCAAGCCGCAACCCAACCTCGCGGCGCCAAGGCGCCGAGTCAAGGAACGCCCGCCCCTGCCGGCGCCGGCCCGCCGCCTTCTTGGCGCCGCGTTGCCGGCGCGCCTCACCCGGCGGCCCGCTTAACCATCGGCTCGACAATGAGGGGCCGACTGGCGATAGTTTGCGCGTCTTGGTTGCATGACGGGGTTGATCCGATGGTGAAATGGCGCGGCCGCAAGGGCAGCGAAAATGTCGAGGACCGGCGCGGCGCCGCCGCCGGGATGTCAGGGCTTTTGATCCTGCTCCTGCGGTTCGTGTTCAGCCGCTTCGGGTTCGGCGGGATCATCGTTCTGGTCGGCGGGTTCTTTGCGCTTCGCGCTATCGGCGTCGATCCGCTCGCGCTGCTCGCCGGGCAGCAGCAGGGATCGACGCAGATCTCCGCTGAAGATCAGGAAGCCTATGATTTCTCCTCCGTGGTGCTCGCCGAGACGGAGAAGACGTGGACGGAGATTTTCACTGAGAACGGCGCGCAATACCAGCCGCCGGTGCTCGTCGTTTACACCGGACAAACGCAAACCGGATGCGGTTACGGCTCCGCCGCGGCGGGACCGTTTTACTGCCCGCTCGACCGCAAGGTTTATCTCGATACGAGTTTCTTCCGCGAATTGTCGCAGCGTTTCGGCGCGTCGGGAGATTTCGCCGGCGCTTACGTCATCGCCCATGAAGTCGGTCATCACGTGCAGACGATCACCGGAATCGCCGATGACGTGCGTCAGGCGCAATCGCGCGCAAGCCAAGAGGCGCAGAACCAGCTGCAGGTCATGATGGAATTGCAGGCGGACTGTTACGCCGGCCTGTGGGCGCGACACGCCGACAAATACTCAGGCTTCCTCGATGACGGCGACATCGAAGAGGGACTGCGCGCGGCGGCGGCGATCGGCGACGACACGCTGCAGAAAAACGCAGGCCGGCGCGTGACGCCGGAAAGCTTCACGCACGGCTCGTCCGAACAGCGCGTCAGATGGTTCACAATCGGCTATCGGCAGGGTGACGTCGGCGCCTGCGACACGTTCAACGCCGGGGCGCTCTAGGTCATTTTCGCCAGAAATAGGGCGAGATGAGAACGAGCAGGGTGAAGAATTCGAGCCGCCCGAGCAGCATGCCGAGCGACATCGCCCATTTTGCGCTGTCCGGCAGGGAGGCGAAATTCGTCGAAGGGCCGACGGTTTCGCCGAGACCGGGCCCGACATTCGCGATCGATGTCGCGGCGGAGGAAAGCGCGGTGATGGTGTCGAGGCCGAGCGCAGAGAGGATGACGGCGAGCGTTGCGAAGCTCGCGAAATAGACGAAGAAAAAACTGAGGACCGAGGTGAAGACTTCTTCACTGATCGGCCGGCCGTTGTAATGCGCGACAAAGACGCCGTTCGGATGCGAAAGCTTGCGCGCGTAGACGTTCATCGCCGCGAGCGCGACCTGAAAGCGGAAGATTTTCATCCCGCAGGACGTTGAGCCGGCGCAGCCGCCGATGAACTGGATGGCGAAGAAAAAGCCGATCGCGAAACCGCCCCAGGCGCTGTAATCGGCGGTGGCGAATCCGGTGCCGGTCATGACCGAGACGACATTGAAGATCGCGAGACGGAATGCGATCAGCGGATCGACGTCGAAACGCGCATAGACGTAGAACAGCATGATCAGCGTCAAAAGCGCGATCAGGCCGA
>CALAZI010000217.1 GCA_937895955.1 uncultured Alphaproteobacteria bacterium
GAAGGACGGATCGTCGATCAGGGAACGCATCACGAATTGATGGCGCGCGGCGGCCTCTACGCGCGCCTCGCCGAGTTACAGTTTTCAACCGCCACCGAAGCGGCGGAGTGATTTCAGGATTGATCTCCGAATAAGGCGCGCCGCAAAGGCGAGAGATTTTCGCGCGCATCAACTCTAGTCTCCCGGCACAGCTTGTCGCAGCCGGACCGGCAGGCGGAAAAATCCCGCAATGCGCCGACCAACTCCTCCAGCGGCGCGGCATGACCGGCAAGCCCCCCGCCTTTCAGCGCATGTCGTTCGACCGGCAGCCCGTCGATGAAATGGCCGACGATAAAAACCGTTCCATCTTCAACCGGGAATTCTCCCTCTCCATTCTCTCCCAGGATCCGGTAAGGCGCGCTGGAGTCATCATCCGCTTCCAAAAACACGACGACGGTTTGCTCTTCAGCATAAGCGGCCCAGCGCTGGTCGAATTCATTATATCGTCCGTATGCTATTCTAATTCGTTCGCCCGCTATGGCGTTCCCTGCGTAAGCGTCAAGGACCTGCGCTGCGAAAGCATCCGCCCCAGCATCCAGAATGCGAACAAGCAAGATGCGATCGGCCGCCTCTGCAATCTCGCGAAGCGGCGTTTCGGCGCGAAAGTCATTAGCATCCGCGCTCTCCTCGACGGACGGCTCTGCGTCAATTCGCGCGCACGCGGCCGGCCCGCTGAGAGTCAGGCCGGCCGCGGCGAGCGTCGCAAGTAAAAAAGCCTTCATTCGCGTTTCAGCATTTCCTTAAGGTTCGGCTCGTAGCGGGATTTTTCCGCCTCGAACCGCTCGCGCTCAAGAACAGGATAGGCTCCGTCTTCTCGGCCTTTCAATCTGCGCTCGGCTTCATCCGGTATGCCGTTTTTGTTTTTGTCGCGTGATTTGCGCATGCGAATGTCGAGAAGATCGTCAACGCCGTTCCGATTCGCGTCCGGCACGACGCCGGCGGCCTGGAAGAAAACGCGCGTCGACAGCGGTTTTTCGACATATTCGCCGACGGCCGGATCCCATTGCTTGGCGGCGGGGTCGGTCAGCGTCGCGGAAAGATAAACATATGTCGCCGGGAAAAGGCTTAGCTGGTTTCCCTTGGGGCAATAATCAGCGGTGCCGGGCGGGCCGAACGCGGCGCCATTTTCGTCTATAACTCGCTCGACCGGCTTCTTCTTCAGTCTTTGACGGTCGAGCGTGCGGATCGACTGCTTATCCAGACAATCTTTCGCGGTATAGACGATGTCGACATGGCGCTTGTCGGCGAAAGACGCGATCGGCAGGCGCAGCGGCTTTTCTCCGATTTCAAACTGCCGGCGCGCCAGGTCGTCTGCGCCCGATATTTCACCCCGCAATGCCCGGCCCTGGCGGCGATACGTTTCGACCGGCAAACCATTAAACCCGATCGGCGCGGCGGCGTCGATCATCGTTTCAATGTCAATCATGCGCGGCGCAAACAGGATGCGAAGATTGCTGAGCACGAGAAATCCCGCGTCAGGATTGGGATTGATAATCGTCGCCATGAAACCGTCGAATGAAGACCCAAGATCGAAATCGAACATGCGCGGATGGAGCCCAAGCTCCGTCGAGCCGTTGAAGAGCCGCGCCTCATAAATGATCGTCGGGTCCGGCTGGGTGAAGGATGCGCCGACATGAAACTTGACGGCGGGCGGCGCAATGCCAGCCGCGCCGCCGGTCCAGGATTTGGCGGTTGAGAAGGTCACCTCGTATCGCTTGTATGTCACGCCGCGGAACGTCGTCGTGCCGCCGGTGTCGGCGACAGTCGGGTCGCGCCACGGGCTCAGCGAACCATTATACCACCAGCCGATCGTCAACGCTGGAGCGTTTGAAAGCACCGTAATGACGAGGCGGTCGGCGTTTCCGGCGTTGGGGTTCACAAAATCCCAATTCGTCAACGTCTTCGCCGTCAGACCGATATTGTGCGCCAGAATTTCGTAATTGGTGTCGCTGAAATGATTGAACCCATCGACAATCGAGTCGGGATTGGCGCCGAGCGCCGGATTGGTCATGAAGTGATTGACCGTCGCATCCTCACCGGCAAGAGCGACGCCGCCATTATGCGTGCCGCCGTAATTATGGCCGGATTCATGAACGACGAGATTGGCGAGCGC
>CALAZI010000218.1 GCA_937895955.1 uncultured Alphaproteobacteria bacterium
GATGCGCCCAGCAATCAAGAGTTGTATTCTCTAGGATGCGGCAAGCTGGCGCACGACATAGGGCAGGATGCCGCCATGTCGATAATAATCGAGCTCGTCCGCGGTATCGATGCGCACCAGCGTATCAATGTCGCGAGTCTTCCCGTCCGCCGATTTTATCGTCACCCGCACCGTTGTGCGCGGCGAAATCTTGTCGACGTCGTGAACGGTGATTTCCTCATCGCCGGTCAGACCGAGCGCGTTCCAATTGTCGCCCGGTTGAAACTGCAGCGGCAGAACGCCCATGCCGATGAGATTCGAACGATGAATGCGCTCAAAACTCTCAGCGATAACGGCTTTAACGCCGAGCAGGATCGTGCCTTTCGCCGCCCAGTCTCTTGATGAGCCGGTGCCGTATTCCTTGCCCGCGAAAACGACGAGCGGCGTTCCCGCCGCCTGGTATTTCATCGCGGCGTCGTAGATCGCCATTTGTTCGCCGGTGAGCGCGTGTTTCGTAAAGCCGCCTTCCACGCCGTCGAGCATCCGGTTTTTGATGCGGATATTGGCGAAGGTTCCGCGCATCATCACTTCATGATTGCCGCGCCGCGAGCCGTAGGAGTTGAACTCCGAAACGGGCACCTGATGTTCTTTGAGATAAACGCCGGCCGGGCTTGATTCCTTGATCGATCCCGCCGGCGAAATGTGATCCGTCGTGATCGAGTCGCCGAACAGCGCCAGGATGCGCGCGTTCTTAATCGGCGCCACCGGCTTGGGCGTCATCGTCATGCCCTTGAAGTAAGGCGGATTGGCGACATAGGTCGATGTCGGCCAGCTATAGGTCTGCCCGTCGCCGCCATCGATTTTGCGCCACATGTCATCGCCCTTGAAAACGTCCGCATACCGCGTTGCGAACATTTTCGCCGTCACATTCTCTCGGACGATGGCGGCGATTTCCTGATTGGTCGGCCAGATGTCTTTGAGGAATACGTCCTTGCCGCCAGAATCCTTGCCGATCGGTTCAGAGGTGAGATTGATGTTCAATGAGCCGGCGATCGCATAGGCGACGACGAGCGGCGGCGAGGCGAGGTAATTTGCGCGCACGTCCTGCGACACGCGGCCTTCGAAATTGCGGTTGCCGGAAAGAACGGAGCAGACGGCGAGATTGTTTTCATTGACAGCGGCGCTGATGGGCTCCGGCAAGGGGCCGGAATTGCCGATGCAGGTCGTGCAGCCGTAGCCCACGAGATTGAATCCGAGCGCGTCGAGATCATCCTGAAGGCCCGAAGCGTGCAAATAATCCGTCACCACCTGGCTGCCGGGCGCAAGCGACGTTTTCACCCAGGGTTTGACTTTCAAGCCGCGTTTGCGGGCGTTGCGCGCAACAAGCCCGGCCGCCACCAGAACCGAAGGGTTTGAGGTGTTGGTGCAGGAAGTGATCGCGGCGATAACGACATCGCCATTGCCGACATCGAATTTCTCGCCCTTTACGATTACGCGGCGGCTCAACTGACCGGGCTGACCGTATTCTTTCTCGAGCGCGTTGGCGTAGGAGGAAGGCGCATCCTTCAGCAAGACGCGATCCTGCGGGCGTTTTGGTCCCGCGAGCGAGGGCTGAACGGTCGAAAGGTCCAGATCCAACGTGTCGGTGAAAATCGGCTCCGGCGTCGACGCATCGCGCCACATGCCCTGTTCTTTGGCGTAGGCCTCAACGAGAGCGATGCGGTCAGGGTTGCGTCCCGTCGCCGACAAATAGCGGATCGTTTCGGCCGTAATCGGGAAGAACCCGCAAGTTGCGCCGTATTCCGGCGCCATGTTGGCGATCGTCGCCTGATCCTCCAGCGTGAGATGATCGAGGCCGGGGCCGTAAAATTCGACAAATTTGCCGACAACGCCCTTCTTGCGCAGCATCTGCGTGACGGTCAGCACGAGATCGGTCGCCGTCGCGCCTTCGGGCAGTTTGCCGGCGAGCCGGAACCCGATGACCTCGGGGATCAGCATCGACACCGGCTGACCGAGCATCGCCGCTTCCGCTTCGATGCCGCCGACGCCCCAGCCGAGAACCGACAAGCCGTTGACCATCGTCGTATGGCTGTCGGTGCCGACGAGGGTGTCGGGGTATGCGTAGGTTTCGCCCTTAAAGCTCGCCGTCCAGACGGTCTGGGCGAGATATTCGAGATTGACCTGGTGGCAGATGCCGGTGCCCGGCGGCACGACGCGGAAATTGTCAAACGCGCCCTGGCCCCATTTCAGGAACTGATAGCGCTCGCTGTTGCGTTCATATTCGCGATCCACGTTCTTCTGGAAAGCGTTCGGTCCGCCGAAATAGTCGACCATCACGGAATGGTCGATGACGAGATCGACTGGCGCAAGCGGGTTGATCTTTTCCGGATCCTGGCCAAGCGCCTTCATCGCGTCTCGCATCGCGGCGAGGTCGACAACGGCCGGGACGCCGGTGAAATCCTGCATCAGGACGCGGGCCGGGCGATAGGCGATCTCGCGATCGGAGCGGCCGTTCTTCAGCCAGTCGCCGAAAGCCTTGATATCGTCGGTCGAGACTGACCGGCCATCCTCAAATCTTAACAGGTTCTCAAGCAGCACCTTGAGGGAGAACGGAAGGCGCGAAAGATCGCCGATATGGGCCTCGGCGGATTTGAGAGAGTAGATGGCATAGGCTTTCCCGCCGACGGTCAAGGATTTCTTGGTCTGCAAGCTGTCGCGTCCCGGAATCACCAATTGCCTCCATTCGCAAATTCCTGAAGAATCGGCGTCCTTATGGCGTATAGGCGGCCAGGGCGCAATTCGCTCAGCTGCGGGCTTTTTGACGCCATGATCGAGCGCAGAATATAGCCAGAAGGCGTCCGAGGACGGTATGGGGTCGATCAGGCAGGTTAGGAGAGTTAGGCGGATGAAAAGGCTAGGCTGGCGGTCATTGTTTTGCGGCGTCCTGGCGGCTTCCATATCGGATGCGGCGGCCGAACCGCAGACGGTGGCGACTTACAAGGACTGGAGCGTGTTCGTCCATGACACCGGCGCCGATCGAATTTGTTTTGCAGCCGCTGAAGCGGCGGACAAATCCCCGAAGACCGTCAATCACGGCGACATTTTTTTTCTGATCGCGACTTGGAAGTCCGGCGCCGCCAGCAACCAGCCGAGTTTCAGAGTGGGATATAATTTGCAACAGGCGCCCGCGCCGACAATTCGCATCGGCTCTGACAAATGGGACATGTATTCGTCGGAGAACGAGGCGTTTATCGAAAGCGCCGCCTCTGAGCAAAGCCTGATAGCAGCGATGCGCAAGGGCGCCGATATGAAAATATCGGCGATGTCGAGCCGTGGAACCGCGACAAGCTATGTCGTATCCCTTTCCGGCGTCTCCGCCGCGCTGGATCGCGTTCGAGAGGCCTGTCGCTGATACGCGGCGCACGTTCAGCCGGATCACAAGTCAATTCCGGCTTTTCCCGGCTTTCCGCCTGCGCGCATTTGCCTGAAACGGAAATCGGTCTATCGTCCGTGTCCTGAACACGGGTGCGCTGAGGCGCGTGCGCAATGGGAAGGACGAATCATGGGTATCATCAAGGAATTTCAGGAATTCGCCGTCAAAGGCAATGTTCTCGATATGGCTGTCGGCATAATCATTGGCGGCGCATTCGGGACCATCGTCAAATCGCTTGTCGATGACGTCATCATGCCGCCGATCGGGCTCTTGCTCGGGGGCGTCGATTTTTCCGCCTTCAAGCTCATCCTCAAGCAGGCCGAAGGCGATACGGCCGCGGTCGCGATCAATTACGGCCAATTCATTAATAACGTCATCTCGTTCCTGGTCGTCGCCTGGGCGGTCTTTATGCTCGTCAAGGCGATGAATAACTTCAAGAAGAAGCAGGAAGCCGCGCCGCCGCCGGCGCCGCCGGCCGATGTCGCGCTGCTGACTGAGATCAGGGACCTCCTCGCCAAGCGCTAGGCCGCGAAAGTCGACTGACCGGATCGGCCCGGCGGTTCCGCCCGTCGGGCCGACGGCGTTCTGGACCCTAAAGACTTCGTCCGGCTGTTGATCGGCGGCGCGCCTGTCTATATCCACCCGCCGGAACGCCGCCGCAGCCAGATTTATGCTCCCGCAAAAGAACATCCGCAATTTCTCGATCATCGCCCACATTGATCATGGGAAGTCGACGCTCGCAGATCGGCTCATCCAGAAAACCGGCGGGCTCTCGAATCGCGAGATGAAAGAACAGGTTCTCGACTCGATGGAGCTTGAGCGTGAACGGGGGATCACGATCAAGGCGCAGACCGTCCGTCTCAGCTACAAGGCGAAAGACGGCGAAACATACATCCTCAATCTCATTGATACCCCGGGCCATGTCGACTTCACCTATGAAGTGTCGCGGTCGCTTTCGGCCTGCGAAGGCGCGCTTCTCGTCGTCGACGCCGCGCAAGGCGTCGAGGCGCAGACCCTCGCCAATGTCTATCAGGCGATTGACGTCAATCTCGAAATCGTTCCGGTGCTCAACAAAATCGATCTGCCGGCGGCGGAACCGGATCGCGTTCGCGCCCAGATCGAGGACGTGATCGGCATTGACGCTTCAAACGCGCTTGAGATTTCGGCCAAGACAGGCATCGGCATTGAGGATGTCCTTGAAGCCGTTGTGCTGCGCCTCCCGCCGCCGAAGGGCGACTCGGCGGCGCCGCTGAAGGCGTTGCTGGTCGATTCGTGGTACGATTCCTATCTTGGCGTCGTCGTCCTCGTGCGCGTCGTCGACGGCGTGCTGAAAAAAGGCATGCGCGTCAGGCTCATGGGAACCGGCGCGGCGTACACGATCGAACAGGTCGGCGTTCAGACCCCGAAAAAAGTGTCGGTCTCCCAACTTGGCCCCGGCGAGATCGGATACATTACGGCGTCGATCAAGGAAGTCGCCGACACGCGCGTCGGCGACACGATTACCGAGGACCGCAATCCGACCGCAAAAGCCTTGCCGGGCTTCAAGCCGGCGCAGCCCGTCGTCTTTTGCGGCATTTTCCCCGTAGACGCCGCGGACTTTGAAGATTTGCGCGAGGCGATGGCGAAACTTCGCCTTAATGATGCGAGCTTTGAATTCGAGATGGAGACTTCCGCGGCGCTCGGCTTCGGTTTCCGTTGCGGATTTCTCGGACTGTTGCACCTTGAGATCATACGCGAAAGGCTTGAGCGCGAATTCAATATTGATCTCATCACGACGGCGCCGAGCGTCAATTACGAAGTTTTCCTGACCGACGGCTCAATGAGAGAGCTGCATAATCCGGCGGATATGCCGGACCCCGTTCGCGTCGATCATATGGAAGAGCCCTGGATCAAGGCGACGATCATGACGCCGGACGAATATCTCGGCGGGATTTTGAAACTCTGTGAGGAGCGGCGAGGCATCCAAAAAGAACTGACCTATGCCGGCTCACGCGCGATGATCGTATATGAGTTGCCGCTGAATGAAGTTGTTTTCGATTTTTACGATCGCCTGAAATCAATTTCAAAAGGCTACGCCTCCTTTGACTATCAGATTCTCGACTATCGCCCCGGCGATCTCGTCAAGATGCAGATTTTGGTCAATGACGAGCCGGTTGACGCGCTGTCCGTGATTGTCCACCGCGAAAAGGCCGAGATGCGCGGCAGGTCGATGTGCGAAAAGCTGAAAGACCTCATTCCAAGGCATCAGTTCAAAATTCCGATCCAGGCTGCGATCGGCGGCCGCGTCATCGCGCGCGAGACGATCAGCGCCTTGCGCAAAGACGTCACGGCGAAATGTTACGGCGGCGACGCGACACGCAAGCGCAAGCTCCTCGAAAAACAAAAAGAGGGAAAGAAAAAGATGCGGCAGTTCGGCCGCGTCGATATCCCGCAAGAAGCTTTTATCAAGGCGCTCAAGATCGACGGTTGAGACCGGCCGGGTTTCGCGACAGCCGCCCGTTTATTCGAGCGCCCTCAGCGTCAAGGCAAGGGCGGGATTCACTTCAGCGCGGCAAGGAAGCGGTCAGCCTCGACGCCGGCGGCGTTAAGGCTTTGCGCCGCTTCGCGCGCGGCCCTGACGGCGGAAGCGCGGGACTGGGCGCGCGCCGCCGCCACGGCGCCGCTTGTCGGCGCCTTGCGAAGCGCGGTGACTTCAGCGTCATAAAGGCTCAAGGCCGGTGATATTCTCAAATTCGCCGCATCGACGGCGGAAAGAAAGGCGCGATTGGCGGAGCGCTCTGCGGCAAGCTGGTCGGCCGCTGCGACATAACCGGGATCATCCGGGTTCATCAGCGACAAACCGCGCTCCTTGTCGGCGAAATAGCGCGCGCTCGCAGCTTTGAGGCTGTCAGCGGAAAGGCGCGTGTCCTGCGCGTCCAGCGCTGCGTTTTGTCCTTCGCTGCGGGCAATGTCGAGTCGGCGGGCGAGGGCGGCGCCGTCGAGACCTTCAACGGCGGCGAGCGCATCCGCCGCCCTGGAAAGGCTCATTTCCGATTCGCGAATATCAGCTCGCAGCGCATCCGCCCGCTGGACGAGGACGTCGGCTGAATCAACGCCGCGGCGGTCAAGCGAATCGTAGACCGCCGATGCGCAGCCTGACATCAACACTGCGGCGGCGATCATCAGCATACGCATAAAGGCTCCTTCCTCAGGGATATTGATTGAAATTGAGGGCGAGGCCCGGGCGCGGCCAGCGGACTTTCGCAAGTCGGCCCGTTCCCGACAAGGTGACGTAGGCGTCGCGCCGGTCGCGGCCCCCAAAGCAGATATTGGTCGGAAAAAGGTCGGGAAACGCCGCATGCTCCGTCTCGCCCTCTGGCGTGATGGTCGTTATGCCGCCGTGAAGCAGCGTCGCGACACAGACATTGCCGCCTTCCTCAACCGCAAGCGAATCAAGAAACTGATAGCCCGGAAGGGTCGCAACCGGCCTGCCGGGTATCGGAATAGGCGACGGCGCAATGATTCCGGGCGCTTCAAGATCGAAAGCGAGAAGGCGGCCCGAAAACGTGTCGGCGACGTAAACGACCTTCTCATCGGGCGAAAGACCGACGCCGTTCGCGGAGAAAATCGGGAACGCGGCCTCAATGATGCTCGACCCGTCGGGACGCGCGTAGAAGAGCCCGCCGATGTCGCGCGTGCGGCCGTGACCTTTGCCGTGATCGGTGAACCAGAAACCGCCCGTCCTGTCGAAGACGATGTCATTCGGACCGGAGAGACGACAGCCGTTCGCTTCTTCATAGAGCGTTTCAACAGCGCCGGTCTCCAGATCGACCGCCTGAATGGCGCCGCCGCTGTAATGCGGAGGCGCATCGCCGGAGATCGTCTGACCCATGACTTCCCGCCATTCGAAGCCGCCATTATTGCATATGTAGATGCGGCCGTCGGGACCGAGCGCGGCGCCGTTCGGCCCGCCGGCGATCTCTGCGATTGTTTCCTTGCTTCCGTCCGGACGGATTCGGGTCAGTCTCTCGCCTTTGATCTCGACAAGGATGATGGAGCCGTCGGGCATCGCGATCGGCCCTTCGGGAAATTCCAGATCGTCTGCGATTATTTCAATATCCAAGAGGAATTCCTCTCAAAAGCCGGGCATTGCCGCCGCTGGCGGCGCAACCTACAATAATAGCCTTGGCGCAGGCCGCAATCGCGGCGTCCATAAAGAGGAGACCACATGTCAGGCATTCTGATATTCCTGATCGTCATCGTCGTAATCGGTCTTGCGGCGATTGGCATTTATAACCGGATTGTGGGCCTCAATCAGCGCGCCGATCAGGCCTTCGCCGATATCGACGTCCAGTTGCGGCAACGTCACGACCTCATTCCTAATCTTGTTGAGACGGTCAAAGGGTACGCGACGCACGAGCGCTCAACGCTCGACGCCGTGATTCAGGCGCGCAATGCGGCGTCCGCCGCCCATGGCCCGGCCGATCAGGCGCAGGCTGAGGGGCTTTTGAACGCAGCGCTTGGAAAGCTTTTCGCCTTGGCGGAGGCGTATCCTGATCTCAAGGCCAACACGAATTTTCTTGAGCTGCAGCGCGAGCTTTCGGACGTCGAAAACAAGATCGCCGCGGCCCGGCGCTTCTTCAACAACTCGATCCAGGAATATAACACCGCGATCCAGCAGATCCCGGGCAATTTCGTGGCGCCGCTCGGCGGGTTTCAAAAGCGCGAGTTTTTCGAGATTCCGGGCGAGTCGCGCGCTGCGGTGGAAGCCGCGCCGAGCGTCAAGTTTTGACGTGTGAAACGCATCGGTCTCATCGGCGGCGTCAGTCCCGAATCCACCGAAGTCTATGTTCGTCTATTGAACCAAGGCGCGCGCATGCGTCTTGGCGGGGAGCACTCGGCGAATTTTCTTGTCTTTCATCTCGATTACGGGGTGATGATTGGTCATTACCGCACACGGAACTGGCCGGCCTTTATCGATGAAGTCGTAAAAGCCGGCGCGGCGCTGACGCGCGCCGGCGCCGACGCGCTGATGATCGGCTCCAATACGACGCACATCGCCGCCGGGAAGCTTGCGGAAACCGCAGGCGTTCGCGTCATTCATCTTCTAGACGCGCTCGCCGACGCGATGCGGCGCGCCGGCGTGCGCCGGCCGCTCCTGATCGGAACGGCGTTTACGATGTCCGGCGATTTCTATCGTTCGGCGCTCGCCGAGCGCTACAAGGGCGAAGTGTCGACTCCGACGGAGGAGGAACAGCGCTCCATTGAGCGGATCATTCTCGATGAGCTTTGCCATGGCGTCGTAAAAGAGGATTCGCGTCAGGCTCTTCTCGATGTCATCGGCGAGCATGGCGAGGCGGACGGCGTCATTCTCGGCTGCACGGAGCTGTGTCTCATTCTTTCGCAGAACCATCTTGCGCTTCCTTTATTCGACACGACTGCGTTGCATGCGGAAGCCGGCTTGCGCTTCGCTTTCGGCGAGGACGTCTGAAAAATGGGCGCCTACGGCCTGCAGACGCATATCTGGAACAATAATCTGAAATCCTTGCTGCTGCTCGCCGGATTTCCCGTGTTGCTGCTCGTGCTGATGTACGGCCTCAATGTCGGCTATGTCGCAGTCGCCTATGACTTCTCGGATGTCGGCGAGGGGCTGCGGCTCGCGTTCGACAATATGAGCCGCACTTGGCCGTTCGCCTTCCTCGGCGCCGCCGTCTGGTTTGCGATCGCGTGGATGGCGCATCAGGCGCTTATCAACCTGTCGACGGGCGCGAAGCCCGTTACGCGCCAGGAGGCGCCCGATCTCTACAACATGCTCGAAAATCTCTGCATTTCGCGCGGGATCGCGATGCCGAAATTGCAGATTATCGACTCGCCGGCGCTGAACGCCTTCGCCAGCGGCCTTTCGGAGAAGAATTACGCGATCACCCTGACGCGCGGCATCATCGAGGCGCTTGACGAACGCGAGCTGGAAGCGGTGATGGCGCATGAGTTGACGCATATTCGCAACCGCGACGTTCGCCTGCTCATTATCGCGGTCATCTTCGTCGGCATTTTCTCATTTTTCGGCGAGATGGTGTTTCGCAACATGTTCCGTACGGGCGTGCGCATCGGCGGGCACACGCAAAGCCGAAAGGGCGACAGTCGGGGCGGCGGGGTTCTCATCCTCATCGCGATCGCGTTGATCGCGCTCGCTTACATTCTCGCCATGGTGATCCGGTTTTCGCTGTCGCAGAAGCGCGAATATCTCGCCGACGCCGGCGCCGTCGATCTCACTAAGAACCCTGACGGCATGATCTCGGCATTGAAAAAGATTTCCGGACTGTCGGCGATCGATGCGCCGGGCGAGGTCAGGCAGATGATGCTCGACAACACGGCGGAGTTCTCCGGCCTCTTCGCGACGCACCCCTCGATCGAAAAGCGGATAGCCGCGCTTGAGGCTTATGCGGGCGGTCAATCGTAAAGCCGGTCCGGCAACCAGGTCGCCAGCCCGGGCTCCAGCGCCAGAATAACCAAGGCCAAAAGCTGTATCCCGATAAACGGGATGACGCCGCGATAGATGTCGATTGTCCGCACGGAAGGCGGCGCGACGCCGCGCAAATAGAACAATGCGAATCCGAAGGGAGGCGTCAGGAATGACGTTTGCAGATTGACGGCGATCATGACGCCGAGCCAGACCGGATCGACGCCCATTTTTAGAAGCACAGGCGCCACAAGCGGCACGACCACCAGCGTGATCTCGATGAAGTCGAGAAAAAAGCCCAGGATAAACATGACGGCCATGACGCCGATCATCGCGCCGATGACGCCGCCCGGAAGCGCCGAGAGAGCGGCGTGCACGGTTTCTTCGCCGCCGAGCCCGCGAAAAACCAGAGAAAACATCGCCGCGCCGATCAAAATCGTGAAGACCATGGTCGTTATGCGCGCTGTTTGATCCGCGATCGGGCGCAAGGACTTTTCGCGCGCGAGGGCGGCGGCGCTGGCGATCATGCCGAGAGGGATGACGGCGCAGAGCGCGATCGCAACCCAGATTGCGATGACTTCAAATCTCGCCGGCGCTTCGCGTCCGAGACGCAAATCCACAAGAGACGTGAGCGCGAGGATGCCGACAATCGCCGCGGCGGACAGAAAGACAGCATTTCGTCCGGAAAAAAGCTTGCCTTTCGGCGCCAAACGAGAACCGGCGATCAGGAGCGCGCCGACGGCGCCGACGCTCGCGGCTTCGGTCGGCGTCGCGACGCCGGCGAGAATGGAGCCCAACACCGCGACGATCAGCAGGAGCGGCGCCGGCAGCGTTTTCATCGCCGCGCGCCACACCTCCGCGCGGCTTCCAAGCTCCGCGGCTGGGATCGCCGGCGTTTTCTCGCCGTCGATCAGAGCGACGATAATCTGATAAGCGAGGTAAAGCCCAACGAGCAGGAGCCCCGGAAAAAGCGCGCCTGCGAACAGATCGCCGACCGAAATCGTTTCCGGCGCGAAGGCGCCCATTTCGAGCTGCGCTTTCTGATAGGCGTTGGATATGACATCGCCGAGCAGAATGAGAACGATGGACGGCGGAATGATTTGGCCGAGCGTCCCGGCTGCGGCGATGGAGCCGGATGCGAAAGCGGGATCGTAGCCGCGCCTCAGCATCGTCGGCAGGCTCAAGAGCCCCATCGTCACCACCGTTGCGCCGACAATGCCCGTTGAGGCGGCGAGAAGCGCGCCGACGATCGTCACCGAAATTCCAAGTCCGCCGCGCATTGAGCCGAACAGCTTGGCCATTTCATCCAGAAGCTCTTCAGCGATCCTCGCCTTTTCCAGGATGACGCCCATCAGAATGAACATCGGCACCGCTATCAGCGTCGCATTGGTGACGGCGCCGTAGATGCGTTGGGGAAGCGGGCGAATGTAGCCTATGTCGAAAACGCCGAATGAAAGGCCCAGAAAAGCGAATATGAGCGCCGTGCCGGCGAGGCTGAACGCAACCGGATAGCCGGCGAGGATGAAAGCGCAAAGCGTGACGATCATGGCGACGTCAAGCCAGGGCGCGACGCCGCACAAACACAGATCGCCGCCGAAGAGATCCATCGCCTAGTCGCTCCTTGACTTCAGCGTTTCGGCGGCGCGCGCGGCAAGGACGAAGCCGGCGAGGGCGAGGAGCGTCAGATAGACGGCGATGAGCGTTTTTAGAAAATAGACCCCGTTGATGCCGGACTGCTCCATTGAGCCTTCGCGCACCGCCCAGGCGTTCGCGACATAGGGGGCTGTCGCCCAAAGCGCGATGAGACAAAAGGGAAAAAGGAAAACATAGGTTCCGGCGAAGTCGATGAAGGCTTTCCGGCGCGGACGCGCATCGCGGTAGAAAATGTCGACGCGCACATGATCGTCGGTCAGCAGCGCGTAACCGCCCGCCAGAAGGAAAACAGCGCCGTGCATATAGGTGACGCTTTCCTGCATTGCGATGAAATTCACGCCGAAAGCATATCGCAATATGACGATCGCGAATTGAACCGCAGCCATAATGAGAACGAGATGCAGGGACAGCCGGCCGATCCGCCGGACGAGAGTTTCAATGACGCCTGACAGTCGTCGGTTGACGGCGCTCGCGCCAGCCGAATAGACGAGCGCGCCGCCGATAACGGCGCCGCCGATCATGGATAGCGCGAGGCCTAGCGAGAAAACCGGCGGCCGCAAGTCCGCGGCGAGCGCAGAGAACAAAACGGCCCCTCCGACGATCGCGCCGAAAGCGAAGAACCACAACAACGCGGCCGCAGATCTTGTTTTGCCTAACGAGGCGATAGGCAGCAGCATCAACGGAAACAAGACGCCCGCCGCGATCCAAATCAAGATGTCCCCAATGATCGTCAGCATTGATCAGAAGGAAAACGCCGTGCGGCGAGCCTGCATGAACGCCTCGTCGGAAATCTCGCTCCATTTCTGGGTTTTTAGAAGAGCCTGCTTATAGCTCTCAAAGACGCGCCGCGTGATGGAGTCGCTGGCGGCGGCTTCTTCCAGGACGACTTTCGATTCGCGCGCCAGGGCGTTGACGACGTCATCCGGGAAGCGGCGGACCTCGACGCCGTGATCATTGACGAGCTGCTCCAGCGCGACTCCATTGTAATGCGTAAATTGCGCCAGGCATAAATGATTGGCTTGCCGGCACGCCGCCGCGACGATGGCTTGTTCCTGGGGCGTAAAGGAGTTCCAGACGTTCAGATTGATTCCGGCTGCGATTTGCGCCCCCGGCTCATGAAAGCCGGGCCAATAATAATATTTCGCTTCGCGATAAAATCCGAAAGCGAGATCGTTCCAGGGCCCGACCCATTCGGCGCCGTCGATCGCGCCTGATTGCAGCGCTGAGTAGATCTCGCCGCCGGCGAGCGCGACAGCCGACGCCCCGATCCGCCGCAAAACCTCGCCGCCCATGCCGGGCATGCGCACCTTGAGCCCGCGAATGTCTTCAAGCGAGTTGATCGGCCGCTTGAACCATCCGCCAAGCTGATGGCCGGTGTTGCCGGCTATGAACGGCTTGATGTTGAAATTCGCGGAAAGCTCATCCCACAATTCCTGCCCGCCGCCATATTCCGTCCATCCCATGATTTCTGACGCGGTCATGCCGAACGGAACGGCGGTGAAAAAGGGAAAAGCCTTCGATTTTCCCGCCCAGTAATATTCGGCGCCGTGATACATGTCGGCCGAACCGTTGGAGACGGCGTCGAAACTGTCGAATGCGCCGACGAGTTCGCCGGCGGAAAATACGCGGACGCGAATGGCGCCGCCGGACATTTCGGCGATGAAGCGCGCAACGTTCGACGCCGCTTCGCCGAGGCCCGGGAAATCCTTCGGCCATGTCGTCACCATGCGCAGCTCGCGCTCTCGAAAGGCGCCGCCCGTGACCGGCAAACCTTCCGGCGCGCCGCAATCGCAGCCCGCGGCGAGTCCCGCGCCGCCGGCGACAAGCAGATTTCGTCGATTGATAAGGCTCATTGCCCGACTTCGTTCCCGCCTGACATCCCAAGCGTGAAGAATGGACTGAGCCGGAAAGGATTAAAAGTCTTCCGAAGACATCGGCGTCCAACCGCCGGCGGTCAGGCGCTCAAGCGGCTGGTATGATTTCTTGTAGCCCATCTTCTCCGAGCCATCGACCCAATAGCCGAGATAGACATAGGAAAGGCCCAGCTCGCGCGCGAGCGCGACATGATCGAGGATCATGTAAGCGCCAAGGCTTCGCGACGCCTCGTCCGGCTCGAAAAAGGAGTAGACCATTGAAAGGCCGTCATTCAGACGATCGGTAAGGGCGCAGGCGAGCAAGGCGTCACGCCCGTTTGAATCGCGCCCCCAATATTCAATGAGGATAGTGTCAACAGCCGTTTCCTCGACCATCGATGCGTAGTCGAGCACGGTCATTTCCGCCATTCCGCCGTCATGATGGCGCTGATCAAGATAGGCGCGCAAAATTGAGAACTGATCCGAAGTCGCCTTCGGCGCCCGGATCCGGCGTTCCAGATCCCTGTTGCGGTTAATCGTGCGTCGGCGCGACCGGGTCAATTCGAACGCTCCGGCGACGATGCGGACCGGCGTGCAGGCGCGGCATCCGTCGCAGGCGGGCATGTAGATGATATTCTGCGACCGGCGAAACCCGCGCTTTGACAGCAGCGCGTTTACGGTCGGCGCCGCCGGGCCGCCGAGATAGGAGAACACTTTGCGTTCCATCCGGCCGCGCAAATACGGGCAGGGCGACGGGGCGGTGATATAAAAATCGCCGCCGTCAAGGCCAAGCTGGCGAGAAATGTCTTCGTTGCGCATTCGCCCATCCTACTAAGAGAATCTTAGCGGTCGATTTACGAACCGGCAACGCCTTGAGATTCAATGGGTTGCGATGTGTGCCAAAATTGACTCACTCGCCGTCAAAGCAGCCCTGCGGCGGCGAAATAGATCGGCGCGGCGATGGTGTAGGCGATCCAGATGACGATGATGAGCGGCACGCCGACCCTGACGAAATCGCTGAATTTGTAATGCCCGGGCGTCATGACCAGAAGATTTGTCTGGTATGCGATCGGGGTCGCGAATGAGCAATTGGCGGCGTAGATGATCGTCAGCACCAATATGTGCGGGTCGATGCCGGCGGTCTCCGCTGCGTTCACGGCGATCGGCGTGAACAGAACGACTGTAGCATTGTTGGAGAGGACGTTTGTGATTGCTGCGCATAAAATAAAGAACGCGGACATCAAAACCGCAGGCCCAAAGGGCGCGGCGGCTGAGGCGAACAAATCGCCGATCAGTTTCGCGCCGCCCGTCTCCTGCAAGGCGACGCCCATGGCGAGCGATGCGCCGATAAGGAGATAGATGCGCCGATCTATGGTTCGCGCCGCTTGCCTGATATTCAGACAGCCAAGGCCGATAATGCCGGCGGCGCCGGCGGTCGCCGCCACCGCGATCGGCAACACGCCCGTCGCCGTAGCGGCGATGACCAGTAGGAAGACGAGCATTGACAGGCGGGCGTTCCTGCCATGCGGCAACCCCTCCATCGATCGCTCCATCAACACGATATCCCGATCGGCGCGGAGCGCCCGCAGATCGTTGATGTCGCCGAGAATGAGCAGAACGTCGCCGGTTTCAAGCCGTATCCGGTTCATCTGCGTTCTGAGCATCCGGCTCCGCCGCTCAACGCCGAGAATGACGCAATTTGTCTGATAGTGAAAACCTATCTGACCGATGGTCTGGCCCGTCATCCGAGAGCCCGGCGCAATGATCGCCTCTACGATGTTTAGTTGCGCGCGCTGTCCCGGCGCGTCCTCATCGCCAAGGCTTGTCTCGGCGATGACGCCTTCAAGGACTTCAGGTTTCGTTTTGAGAAGATTTGTCAGAGCAGCGCGCGTCGCAGCGATGATGACGACATCGCCCAGCTTGAACCGGAAATCCTCGAACGGCGGGAGAATGGCTTCCTCGCGGCGCTGGACCATTCTGACGGTGACGTCGGGCAGATCGGGGAAAAGGCCGGCGACGGGCCCGACGCCGATCAGGGGATTGCCTCGGCCGATTTCGATCTGGGCGATGAATTGCTTGCCTTCGCGATCAGCCATTTGATCGCCGCCAGGCGCCGCATGATGAGGGAGAACGCGGCGGCCGTAGGTTGCGAGAAAAAGAACGCCGACGCCGGCCAGAAAGAGCCCCATGGGCGTAAGCTCGAAAAAGCCGATTTCGCCGCCCGGAACGGTCGACCGATAGGATTGCGCGGCGAGCAGGTTTGTCGACGAGCCGATGATCGTCGTCATGCCGCCGAAAATCGACACGAACGAAAGCGGAATCATAACCCGCGACGGAGCGATCTTCGCCTGCGCGGCCATCGCGGCGATAATCGGGATGAACATGACGACGACGGGCGTGTTGTTCAGAAAAGCGCTGACGATCATGACGATCAGAAAAACCGCGACTGTCGTCAGCAACGGCTGCTTTTCCTGAAAGGACAGCAGCTGCTTTGTCGGATGTTCAAAGGCGCCGGACTGGAACATCGCCTGGCCGATAACGAGCAATCCCATAATGGCGAACAGGGCGGGACTGGCGAATCCGCGCAACAGAACTTCAGGGGTGAGTGTCTCGCCGGTCGTCGCCCCCCTCAGCGGAGCGAAAGCGAAAAGAACGAGCAGCGCGACGAGGGAGCCCAGCGACACCATTTCGAGGGAAAACCGGTCAAGGCTGAACGCGATGACGGTGAAAAGGATGATCGAGAGCGCAGCCCACATTTGCCATGGATGCGCCGTGACGAAAGCGAGGGCGCTGTCGGCCATGCTCATCCGATTGGTCCTTTTCTCTCCCGCGTTGCTTTTTATTTGACGTGATTGGTGCTAACCGCACAAGCCGACCTTGAAGGTGATGTTGTATCAACCGGGCGTTCGAAGGCGCATATTCGCCGCGCCAGCCCCCAGATGTTGAGGCCCATGGCGTCGTGACCGATCCGTTCCGCCCGCTGAAGGACGCCTTCGGCCGATTTGCAACCGGCGTATGCGTCGCCGCCTGCGTCAATGACCGCGGCGGCGTCACGGCGATCACGATCAATTCGTTCACGTCCGTCTCGCTCGAGCCGCCCCTTGTTCTCTGGTGCATCGAAAAAAAGGCGTCCGCTTTCGCGGATTTCGCCGCAGCGCGTTCGTATTCTGTCAGCGTGCTGAAATCAGATCAGCAAGACCTGTCGGAACGTTTTGCGCGCCATAACCCGCCGCCGCTGCAGCCGGGCGAGTATGACGTTTGGAAAACCGGCGCGCCGGTATTGAAAGACCGGCTTGCGGCGTTCGATTGCGAAATCATCGACCGGCATCAATCCGGCGATCATGTCATTCTCGTCGCCCGCGTTGTTCAGTTCGACTGCGACGACGGCGCAGCGCTTCTTTACTTCGCCAGCCGCTACGCTGATGGGCCGCATACGGAGTAGGCGAAGGAACGATCATGAAGACCGCATTTCTGGGCCTTGGCGTGATGGGTTACCCGATGGCCGGGCACCTTGCGGCGAAAGGGTTTGATGTCGCCGTCTACAACCGGTCGCCGGGCAAGAGGTCAGCCTGGGCGTCGGCATACAAGGGAAAGCCGGCGGCCGATCCGGCCGAGGCGGTCGAGGGGGCGGAGATCATATTTTCCTGCCTCGGCGACGATCCGGATGTCGAAGAGGTTCTGTCGGCCGCCGCGCCGGCGCTCGCAGCGGGAGCGATCGTTGTTGACCATACGACGGCGAGCCCGGCGCTGGCGCGCCGCCTCGCCGAGACGTTTCGCGCGTCAGGCGTCGGTTTTGTGGATGCGCCGGTATCCGGCGGGCAGGCGGGGGCCGAAAACGGAAAGCTTTCCGTCATGTGCGGCGGCGCGGCCGACGACGTCGAACGCGCCCGCCCGGTCATGGCGGCCTATGCGGCCCGGATCGTCCATGTCGGACCTTCCGGGCACGGGCAATTATGCAAGGCGGTCAACCAGATATGCATCGCAGGTCTTGTTCAGGCCTTGTCGGAGGGCGTCCATTTCGCCCAGGCGGCGGGTCTCGACCTCGATCGGGTTTTCGAAGCGATTTCGGGCGGAGCCGCCCAATCCTGGCAAATGGAAAACCGGATGAAGACGATGGCCGCCGGAAAATTTGATTTCGGCTTCGCTGTCGACTGGATGCGAAAAGACCTACGGATCGCGCTTGAGGAGGCGCGCGCCACAGGGGCGCAGATCCCCGTGACGGCGCTTGTCGACCAATTTTACGCGGATATTCAGGCCGAAGGGGGGCGGCGGCTCGATACGTCGTCGCTGATTAAACGCCTGAAACGGGCCGAATAGCGCCGGTTTATCGCGGCGCACGGCGCATTCGAAAAAATATCCCGGCGAACGCGCCGGACATATCGACTCTTTTTGATTCGAATTGTAATTATATAACCTCCAGTCGGGGTGGGTGGCCCGACGGGGTATCTGTCATACGTTCGTTTGCGAAGGGCGCGTAAACCAATGTTATCGATCGCAGCGACGGTCGGCATAGTGAGCTTGGGGCTCTTGCTGATCGCGGTTATCGGATTGCTTCGCCAGCTTGGGGCGGGTGAAGCGGCAAAAGGCCTTCTCTTCCTGACTGGCGCAATTTTCCTCGTGGTTCTTGCGTCGACCTATGTGCCGGTTCTGATCGCCGGCTTCTAGAGGCATTGCGGATTAGCGCTTATTTGGCCGCCGCCGGCTCGGGCGGCGGCGTTTCTCGTTGCTGCTGCATCGCGCGATTGCAGCGCCCATTTTCGCATCGCACAATCAACGCCCCGATAAGATGGAGGCGTCATGTCCGCACTGCAAACCGCAACCCCAAGCTGGAAGACGGACGATCTCATCCTCTTTGAGGACGAGGTCTACAAATTCTTCCGGCGCGAGCTCTATCCGCATGTCGAGACCTGGCGCGAGCAAGGGAAGGTCGATCGCTGGGCGTGGGAGAAGGCGGGCGAGGCGGGTCTTCTTTGCATGTCGATGCCGGAAGAATACGGCGGGGTCGGCGGCACCTTCGCCCATGAGCAGATCTTTTGCGAACAGCAGGTGCGCGCCGGGGTCGAGGGGTTTGGCGCCGGGCTCCATAACTGCATCGTCGCGCCTTACATCCTCCATTACGGGACCGAAGAGCAGAAGCAGCGCTGGCTGCCGCGGATGGCGAAGGGCGAATTGATCGGCGCCATCGCGATGACGGAGCCGGGCACCGGCTCGGATTTGCAGGCGGTCAAAACGACCGCCATTCAGAGCGGCAATCAATATGTGATCAACGGCTCGAAAACGTTCATCACGAACGGTCAGACCGCAAACCTCATCATCGTCGTCGCAAAGACCGATCCCGGCGAAGGCGCAAAAGGCGTTTCGCTGATGGTCGTCGAAACGGATGAGGTCGAGGGATTTCGGCGCGGCCGCAACCTGAAAAAATTGGGCAACAAGGCTCAGGACACGTCAGAACTCTTTTTCGACGACGTTAAAATACCGACTGAAAATCTACTTGGAGCGTCGGAAGGCATGGGGTTCATTCAGCTCATGCAGCAGCTTCCGCAGGAGCGCTTGCAAATCGCGGTCATTGCTATCGCGGTCATTGAGCGCGCGCTGGAATTGACGATCAATTACACCAAAGAGCGCCAGGCTTTTGGAAGGCCTATATTCAATTTTCAAAACACGCAATTCAAGCTCGCCGAATGCAAAGCGAAGGCGACGATGGCGCGCGTCTTTGTCGACTACTGCACAGGGCTTCTGATCGAAGGAAAGCTTGATGCGGCGACCGCCTCCATGGCGAAAATGCTGCTGACCGATCTTGAAAACGAGGTTGTTGACGAGTGCCTTCAGCTGCATGGCGGCTATGGTTATATGGATGAATATCCGATCAGCCGCATGTACGCCGATGCGCGCGTTCAGCGCATCTATGGCGGCACAAATGAGATCATGAAGCTCTTGATCGCGCGCTCGATCTGATGGCGTTCGAAGGAAAGACCGCATGGGTGACGGGCGCATCGTCGGGCATTGGCGAGGCGCTCGTCAAAGAGCTCGCTTCTCGCGGCGCGAACGTCATTCTTTCCGCGCGACGAGTTGACGAACTGAAACGGGTCGCCGCGGGACTTGACGCTTGCGCGCTGATCCTGCCGTTTGAAGCGACGGACTATGATGCGCTTCCCGGCATGGTCGAAAAGGCGCTTGGTTGGCGCGGCGGCGTCGATTTTCTTTTTAACAATGCCGGAGTCAGCCAGCGCAGCCTCGCAATAGACACGTCATTCGATGTGTATCGGCGCATCATGGAAATCGATTTTTTCGCGCCGCTCCGTTTGACCCAGCTTGTCCTGCCGTCGATGGTTGAGAAGCGATCGGGCCATATCGCCATCGTCAGCTCGGTCGCCGGCAAAGCGGGGGTTCCCCTTCGAACGGCCTACTGCGCCGCAAAGCACGCCTGCCTCGGTTATTACGATGCGCTGCGCGCCGAGATTGAAAAGGCTTACGGCGTCGGGGTTTCCGTCATCACGCCCGGTTCCGTTCGCACCGCCGTCGCGTCGAACGCGCTCACGGGGGACGGCTCGGCGCGCGGCCGGTCCGACGAAAACATCGATAACGGCATGGCGCCGGAAAAAGCGGCGGCGATCATTCTGGACGGCATTGAGGCGGGCAAACGCGAAATCGTCGTCGCCGAAGGCATGGAACTCGCCGCCTTGCAGATGCGGCTGGCCAATCCCGACGGTTTGTTTGACTTCCTGGCGGAGGAAGGCGCGCGCCTCGCCGACGCCAGAGCCGCCGGCGAGGCGCCGGATCCGAAGCGGCTGAACTGAGCTTTTCAGGCCTGCGCGAGCATCGCAGCGATTTCGTCCTTTAGCCGCATTCGCTTTCTGCGAAGTTCGGTCTCATGCGTCTCGCTTGCTGATTCAACCCGTGTTTCGAGCCGGTGAATTTCCCGGTTTATCGCGTGATATTCGTCGGCGAGGCGTCCGAAATGCGCATTCGTTGTTTTGAGCGCATGGATCGTCGCGGCATGGTCGGGAAATTCGTCTGCGAGTTCGTGGGGGGTGTGTGTCATGACTTCCCTGTCAGTATTGGCGATGACTTCAGACTAAACGGCGGCGGCTCATACAAATTGACAAATATCAATTTGCCGCCCCGAGACGCTGTCGCGCCTGACATGAATCAGCGCATCGAGCGATCATGGACACCGAATCCGTTTTCGCAGCGCTCAATGTTTTCGGGCTTTTCGTCTTTGCGATTTCCGGCGCATTGACCGCGTTGCGCAATGATCTCGACATATTGAGCGTCATGATGACCGCCTTCGTCACCGGCGTCGGCGGCGGAACGATTCGCGACGTGCTGCTTGGCGAATTCCCGGTTTGGTGGATCCGTGACGCCAACGCAGTCGCCATATGCGCCGCGGGCGCTGTCGTCGCCATGGCGGGGCAACCCGTCTTCGCTTCGCGGTTGAAGGCGCTCATATGGGCCGATGCGCTTGGTCTCGCCGTCTTTTCAATTCTCGGGACGCAGGCGGCGCTCGCCTCTGACGCGCCGCTCCTCATCGCTGTCTTCATGGGCGCCGTTTCAGCGACCTTCGGCGGCCTTGTTCGGGATGTTCTGCTCAACGAGCCGTCGCTCTTCATGAAGCAGGACGTCTATGTCACCGCGGCGCTGGCCGGCGCCGCCGCCTATATCGGGTTGATTGAAGTCGGCGTCGGCGCGGCGATCGCCGCGCCCATAGCGGCGATCATCGCCTTTTTGATCCGGGCCGCCGCCATCCTCTTCAACATATCAGTGCCGAAAGTCGGGCGTCCGCGTCGAAACGAGCTTTAGACGCGACAAGCCGCATCGGCCCCTTATGCGGACCCGCCTAATCTCGCCTGTCAGACGCTTGAGGAGAACGTCGCGTGAGACATGTCCTTGTTTGCGCCGCCCTGGCGATGATCGCAGGCTGCGCGCGCGAAAGCGCGCCGGCGGCTGATGCGGCGGCGAGCGCCGCCTTCGATCAGGCCTCTTCGCGGGCGGAAACAGAACCCGCGATCAAGGTTGAGACGCTCGCGCGCGGCCTTGCTTTTCCGTGGAGCATGGCGTTTGCGCCGAATGGCGACATCCTCATCATCGAAAAGGCCGGCGGGCTGCGCGTTTTTCGCAATGGGGCGTTGCTGCCCGGCGCCGTCGACGGATTGCCGGGCGACGTCATGGTCAATTCGGACAGCGGCCTGCATGACATCGCGCTCGATCCCGATTTCAACGTCAACCAGCGCGTTTTCATCGCCTATGCCGAAGGCGACGATGATGTGAACAGGCTCGCTGTCTATCGCGCCAGGCTTGCGGATGATGCGCTCATTGACGGGGCGGATATTTTTCACGCCGGCCCCGACAAGACGGGCGCCGGTCATCCAGGCGGACGCATCCTGTTCCTTCCAGACAAGACTTTCCTGCTGAGCGTCGGCGATGGTTATGAATACAAAATCGCCGCCCAGGATTTATCTTCGCATCTCGGCAAGATCCTGCGGCTTGATCGCGAAGGCGCGCCGCCTGCCGATAATCCGTTTGTCGGCCGCGACGACGTTCGCCCTGAAATCTGGAGCTACGGCCACCGCAATCCGCAAGGCCTCGCTCTCGATCCCGAGACAGGCGCGATCTGGGAACATGAGCACGGGCCGCGGGGCGGGGATGAAATCAACCGGCTTGCAGCCGGCTCAAACTACGGCTGGCCGACGACGACAAACGGTATCGATTATGACGGCCGGCTTATCTCATCAATCGCGCACGCCGACGGTGTCGCGTCGCCGCTGATCGTTTGGGCGCCGTCGATCGCGCCGTCCGGCCTGGCGGTGTACCGCGGCGACAAATTTCCGGAATGGAACGGCCATTTTCTGCTCGGCGCGCTCGCCGCGCGTCAGCTCATCCGCGCCCAGCTTGACAATGACGGCCGCTCAATCGCTGAGAGCGATCGGTTGCTGAAGGAGATCGGCGCCCGGTTGCGGGACGTTCGGATTGGGCCGGATGGTTTTATCTACATTCTGACCGATGAGGCGGACGGCAGGCTTTTGCGGATTTGCAAGGGCTGCTAGCGGGATCAACCGGGCCCCTTGCGCCCGGTCGGCGATCGTCTATCTAGAGGCCGCTCAGCGGGTATAGCTCAATGGTAGAGCCGTAGCCTTCCAAGCTAAAGACGCGGGTTCGATTCCCGCTACCCGCTCCA
>CALAZI010000219.1 GCA_937895955.1 uncultured Alphaproteobacteria bacterium
GACGAATCCGAACCCGGCACCTGCAAGGATCGCGACATCATGCGTCACGATCCGCATCTGTTGATCGAGGGATGCCTCGTCGCATCTTTCGCGATGAAGGCGCACGCCTGTTACATTTATCTCCGCGGCGAATATGTCGATGAGCGCATCGCGTTGCAAAAGGCGGTTGACGAAGCCTACGCCGCCGGCCTGATCGGCAAGAACGCCTGCGGCTCGGGCTACGATTTCGATCTCTATCTCCATCACGGCGCCGGCGCCTATATTTGCGGCGAGGAAACGGCGCTTCTTGAAAGCCTTGAAGGCAAGAAAGGCCAGCCGCGCCTGAAGCCGCCCTTCCCGGCGGGCGCCGGGCTCTATGGCTGTCCGACGACGGTCAACAATGTCGAATCGATCGCCGTCGCGCCGACGATCATCCGTCGCGGCGCCAAATGGTTCGCCGGGATCGGCCGGCCCAACAATGCGGGTACGAAAGTCTACTGCATTTCAGGGCATGTGAACCGTCCCTGCAATGTTGAAGAGGCGATGTCGATCCCGTTGAAGTCGCTTATTGAAACGCATTGCGGCGGCGTCACCGGCGGCTGGGACAATCTGAAAGCGATCATTCCCGGCGGCTCATCCGTGCCCTTGTTGCCGAAAGAAATTTGCGACGAAGTTCTGATGGACTTTGACGCTCTGCGCGATGTCAGGTCGGGGCTTGGTACGGCGGCTGTCATCGTCATGGACAAGTCGACCGACATCGTTCGCGCGATCGCGCGCATTTCCTATTTCTACAAGCACGAAAGCTGCGGCCAGTGCACGCCGTGCCGCGAGGGCACCGGCTGGATGTGGCGGGTTCTGGAGCGGATGGCGCTCGGCGATTCGACAACGGCTGAAATCGACAAGCTGCTCGATGTCGCGGGGCAAGTCGAAGGCCACACGATCTGCGCGCTTGGCGATGCGGCCGCCTGGCCAGTGCAGGGATTGATTCGCCATTTCCGCGGCGAGATCGAAGAACGAATCAACGCCTATCGCGCCGATCGACCGCATGTCGCAATGGCGGCGGCGGAATAAAAAAGCCCGCATTGACGGACGTTTCTTCCGTTCGAGAACTGATTTTCCCCGTTTTTAGGGACATTTTTGCGACTGAGGCGCTGATATTGCCCATTTTTAGGGCGTTTTTTGCATTTCGGGCCGTCGAATCTATTTGCGTTTTCGCGAATCTCGTGAATCTACGCGCACTTCTTGTTTGAACGCATCATAAAGGAAACACCCGATGCCCCCGGCAAAAAAGAAAGCTGCGAAGAAGGCCCCGGCGAAAAAAGCCGGCGCGAAAAAAGTTGCGGCGAAAAAAGCTCCTTCCGTTTTGACGCTGAAGCACATGGCCGCTGACCTTGCGGCCGCCCATGACGTGCCGAAAAAGCAGATGGAAGGCGTTCTGGCTGACTTCGTCGCCCTGATCGGAAAGAACCTGAAAAAAGGCGCCAAGATGCGGATTTCCGGCCTTGGCATCCTGCAGGTTCGTCACCGCGCGGCGCGCATGGGCCGCAACCCGGCGACCGGCGAAGCGATCAAAATCAAAGCTTCGAAGAAGATCGCGTTCCGTCCCGCCAAGGACCTCAAAGAATCGATCTAGCGTTCGACGCTTCTTAAATCGCCGTCGGCAGGCGGTCCGGATATTCCCTTTTTAGGGGCCGTCCGGATCTTCTGCGGGCGGCGGTTTCATTTCCGGCCCATCGCCTGTTTTCTCCCCTCAGGTTGAGGAACTCGATGACTTTCCAAGTCAGACTTGCGCAAGAGAACGATGAGGAACGGCTCGCTGAAATAGGCGCGACGACATTCACGTCGACCTTCGGCCATCTCTATTCTGAAAAGGACCTCTGCGCCTTTATCGCCAAGAGCCACAGGCCTGAAGTTTATCGCAAGCTCCTCGGGGATTCCGATCATCGGGCCTGGATCGCTGAATCGGCGGAAGGTGAAACGGTCGGTTACGCCGTGGCGGGCCCTTGCGGCCTGCCTGTCCCAGATATGCCGCCCGATTCGGGCGAATTGCAGCGGATATACCTGACGGAGGGCGCGAAAGGCGCAGGCGTCGGCGCCAGGCTGATGACAGCCGCGCTCGAATTTTTGCGCGCCCGCTACGGGCGCGTCTATCTCAGCGTCTATTCGGAGAATTTCACCGCCCAGCGCTTTTACGAGCGCTTCGGCTTCGTAAAGCTGTGCGACTATTTCTACATGGTCGGGGATCACGCCGATCCGGAATGGATCATGGAGCTGAAAGAGGCCCGGATCGCCTGAATCAACGGCCCTGAGCGGCTGGAAACGCGCGCGGAATGCCGCTAGGAAAGCGCGGATTTTGTCGATTTCAGCTGCTGAGACCCGAGCCCCATGTCCGACCTCCGCAAGATCAAAGTGAACGGCCGCGAGATCGAGGTCGCACCTAACCTCACCCTGCTTCAAGCCTGTGAGGCCGCCGGAGAGGAGATCCCCCGGTTTTGCTATCATGAGCGGCTGTCGGTCGCCGGCAATTGCCGGATGTGCCTCATCGAGGTGAAGGGCGGCCCGCCCAAGCCCGTCGCGTCCTGCGCGCAGAATGTCCGCGATCTGAGGCCTGGTCCCGAAGGCGCGCCGCCGGAGCTTTTCACCAACACGTCGATGGTGAAAAAGGCGCGTGAAGGCGTGATGGAATTCCTCCTGATCAACCATCCGCTTGACTGTCCGATCTGCGATCAGGGCGGCGAGTGCGATCTGCAGGATCAGGCGATGGCCTATGGCCGCGACGGGTCGCGCTATGAGGAAAACAAGCGCGCCGTCGAAGAAAAACATATGGGCCCGCTGATCAAGACGATCATGACGCGCTGCATCCAGTGCACCCGCTGCGTCCGCTTCGCGACGGAAATCGCCGGCGTTGACGACCTCGGCCTCATCAATCGCGGCGAGAACGCGGAAATCACCACCTATCTTGAAAAGGCGATCGAGAGCGAACTTACCGGCAATCTTATCGACGTCTGCCCGGTCGGCGCGTTGACATCGCGCCCTTACGCTTTCAATGCGCGTCCCTGGGAATTGACGAAAACGGAAACGATCGACGTTATGGACGCGGTCGGATCGAATATTCGCGTCGACGCCCGCGGGCGCGAGGTGATGCGAATCCTGCCGCGCCTCAATGAAGGCGTGAATGAGGAATGGATCTCCGACAAGACGCGGTTCATCTGGGACGGGTTGAAACGCCAGCGCCTCGACAAGCCGTATGTCCGTGAGAACGGCAAATTGCGCCCGGCGAGCTGGGATGAGGCTTTTGCCGTCGTCGCCGCAAAGCTGAAGTCGACTGCGCCGGCGCGCGTCGCCGCGATTGTCGGCGATCTGGTTCCGGCCGAAGCGATCAAGGCGTTGAAAGATCTGACGGACGCCGTCGGATCGCCGCATCGCGATTGCCGGCAAGATCAGGCGCCGCTTGGCGGCGCTCGCGAATGCTATCTCTTTAATTCCGGCATTGCTGGGATTGAGCGCGCCGACCGTATCCTGATCATCGGCTCCAATCCGCGCCTTGAAGCGCCGCTCGTCAATGCGCGCATCCGCAAGGCTTGGCTCGCCGATCTCAACCTCAAGATCGCGATGATCGGCGAGGCGTCCAATCTCACCTTCGCTTACGATCATCTCGGGGCGGGCGCTGAAAGCCTCGCCAAAGGCGGCGATTTCCTCAAGGGCGCCGAACGTCCGCTGATCATCATCGGCATGGGCGCGATCGCGCGCGCCGACGGCGCGGCCGTTCTCGCCGACATCGCGTCGACGGCCGCCGCCGCGGGCGTCGTCAAAGACGGCTGGAACGGCTTCAACATTCTTCATACGGCCGCGGCGCGCGTCGCCGCGCTCGATCTCGATTTCCTTCCCCGGCAAGGCGGCCGCGATTTCGCCGGCATCCTCAAAGGCGTTGAGGAAAAGGCGATCGACGTCGTCTACAATCTCGGCTGCGACGAATTCGACGCGGCGAAACTGAAGGGCGCCTTCGTCGTCTATCAGGGCCATCACGGCGACAACGGCGCGCGTCACGCCGACGTCATTTTTCCCGGCGCGTCCTATGTCGAGCAGCCGGGCGTTTACGCCAACACCGAAGGCCGCGCGCAGCTGGCGAACCGCGCGCATTTCCCGTTCGGCGAGGCGCGCGAGGACTGGGCGATCATCCGCGCGCTGTCCGATCGCATCGGCAAGACGCTGCCCTATGACGACCTCTTCGCGCTGCGCCAGGCGATGATCGCGGATGCGCCCGCTCTCGGCCGCATCGATGAGAACCCGACCGGCGCCGCGCCGCTCGATCTGTCGACGGTCGGCGTCAGGGGCGCGGTTTCGACCGATCCCTTCCGCTCGCCGATCCGCGATTTCTATCTCACCAATCCGATCGCGCGCGCCTCGAAGACGATGGCGGAATGCTCCGCCGCAATGTCGGGCGCGACGCGCATGGCGGCGGAGTAGAGCGCATTGGCCGGCCTTCCGCCTGCAAGGGAAGAGCAAGGCCTGATCGCGGAAATCCGCGCCAATGTCGTTTTCGAAAAGATGATCGTCTCGGTGCTGACGGTCGCCGGCGCGGCGGCCGCCGCGCATTTCCTGATCGGTTTCGCGCTGCGCGCGGCGGCGGGCGCCGTCTCGTTCGCCGGCCTTGGAACGCTCTTTCTCAACGCGATCCTGTTCGCGGCTTTTTTCTTCCTCGCCGGCTTCGCCGCCTCTGTCGCGGTCGGCATTCCGATGTTCCGGGCGCTTGAAAAGGCGAAGCTGAGAAAGGCCTGGCCGTATTGTCTCGCAGCCTTCGCGGTCAGTTTCCTGATCCTTATCGCGGCGGGCGCGCCGCCTTCTTTCGAGGCGCCGCATCGAATTCTGTTTCTTCTGCCCGGGCTCGCCGCCGCGCTCCTCTTCGCCCGGCGGATGCGTCCGTTCTGGGAAGCCGCCGCGCGCGCCGAAAAAGAACAGCAGGCCGCGATCATTCGGCTCCACTGACGCGCGGTTTGCAGAGATCGGCGACGGCGCCGTCAAGCGGCTCGTTCTTTTCCGCTTCGCCTTTCGCCTCATTGAGCGCCGCAGCGCCGATCGGCTCGATGAAGAACATGTCGAAGAGCCGCGCCCTGACGGCGTCGCCCTCGGCGAAGGCGTCCATGTCGTCGGCGAAATCAAAGACCGGCTTTTCGGCGTTTTTCTGCGCCTCGGCCTGATCTGCGGCCTTATCCAACAGCGCGGCGAGTTTTTGAAGATAGGCGCCGTCGCTCATAATGGCGCCGTGCCCCGGAACGATCGTCTCGGCCGGCAGCGACGCAAGCTGGCGGACGACGCGCGCCCAGGCGCGCGGATAGGACCCGAAGCCGTAAGGCGTCGGCGCGACGACGATGTCGCCGGTCGCCAGAAATTTCTGTTTCGGCAGATAAAGCGCGATGTCGCCGGCGGTGTTGGCGGGGCCCATATAGAGCAGCGTCGCCTTCTTGCCGCCGAGATCGATGATCGACGTCTCATCGATGACGCGCGTCGGCTGCAGGACTCGCATCCGCGCAAGCTGCGTTCCGTATTCCGGAAAATCGGCGACCATGCGCGTGAAATAGGCTTTTTCCGCGTCGCTGAGCGTTGATCCGTCGAACCAGACGCCCTTGTCGGCGGCGTCCTTGACGGCGGCGTAAGTCGCGCCGAGTTCCGCCTCGCCTTCCTCGACGCGCCGCTCAGGCCCGTCCGCCGCCGCCGCGCAGGTGAAACGGTGCGCGATGATTTCCGCCTCCGGAAACGCCTCGATGATCGGAAAGGCGCCGCGATGATGATCGCCGTGCCAGTGGCTGATGACGAGATGCGTCACCGGCTTTTTCGTTTCGGCGCGGATTTTCTCGAGAACCTGCTCGCCCTGGATCGCATAGCCGCCGCCGTCGAAGACGAGAACGCCGCGCCGGCCGATGACGATCGTCGTATTGGCGACGACGGGATAACGCAGCGCGTCCTCGCGCCCACCGACGAAAACCCCCTTGGCGACCTCGCGCCAGGAAAGATCGAAAAGACCCTCAGCTGCGGCGCTGGTCGCCGCAAGGAGGAAGGGAAGGGCGAAAAGAAGCTGGCGCATCTTGGGGTCCGTCCGGGCGTCGCTCATTCGACACCGCATTGACGCCCGGCAGCAACGCCCGTTCGACAGCGCGCCCCAAAAAAACGGCGAGCCGCAGCGCGGCCCGCCGTCCTTCATTGAGCCCTTCGCCGCCTTTTCGGCGACGATCCTGCTCTTATTCCTGCGGCTCTTCGGCCGGCGCTTCTTCGCCGCCCATGTCGTCGCCGGCGTCATCCATCGCCTCGTCGGCCATGTCGTCGGCGCTGTCTTCTTCAACGACGACATCGACGACGACCTCATCGGCCGGCGCTTCGGCGTCCGCGCCGCCGGGCATGTAGCTCATCGCCTTGTCCTTGGCGCCAAGAAGCATGTCCTTGCCGCCCGGCGCATAGAACCATACGCCGGCGAGCGCCGCCGCGACGATGATGATCAAAAGAATGAAACGACCCATTTCCCGCTCCGATACTGCCCGCCCCACGGCGGTTCCATAGGCTTTCGCGGGTCCCCAGCCCCGCGCCCCGGCGAAGCCTAGCAAAACTGAACGCATGGCGGGAAGGGCGCATTTCTTGCCCGGCCGCGTTGCGCTCAAAATGTCGCGCCCTCTGTGGCGCCGGCGTCATAGGCGGCCCCTGTGATTTCGCGCTTGCGGCGAAAATCGCGCCATTACTTCGCGCTTGCGGTGTAATTGATAGGCAAACACGGCTTCTCCTTCTCCGCGAGG
>CALAZI010000220.1 GCA_937895955.1 uncultured Alphaproteobacteria bacterium
CCAGGGGCGCAAGCATCCGCTCCATCATTTTCGGATAGGAGGGGTGCTTGCCGTTCAGCTGTTCCGGCGGCGCGCCGGTTTCAATGATCGCGATACGCATGGGCGTTGATTAGCCTGCCTCAAGCTCGCCATCAATTGCGACCTTTCAAGCGCCTTTTCAGGGGGCGCCGCAACCGAGAGCGGGCAAGAGATGGCGTTCGACAAGCTCCTGCGTTTCCTGGTGCATGCCGCGAGTATTATAGCGCGTTCGGGTGACGATGAGCGCGGCGCGCCGCTCAGGCAGGGCGAGAACCAGATTTCCGCCATTGCCCGCCATCATCCAGCCTTCAACGCCGCCGCAGGGCGAGGCATATTTGCGCGTCCACATCTGATAGCCGTAGCGCATGTCGGCGAAGGCGCTTCGGCGCGCCGTTTCCATTTCCCGCACCCATTCGCGCGAGAGAATCCGGCGGCCGCGAAAGCGTCCGCCGTCCGCCATCACGGCGCCGAGCTTTCCAAGGTCGCTGGCGGAGAGTTCAAGGCCGCCGCCGGTCTGGATTTCGCCCGAGGGCGATTCGTCCCACTGCGTCCGTTCTATCCCCAGCGGCTTGAAGATTCGCCGTTCGATATAAAGGTCGACGCGCTCGCCGACGGCGCGCTCGACAATCTGGCCGAGCAGGAACGCGCCGGCGGTGCAATAGCGCCACGGACCAAGCCCTTCGGCGTCGCGCGTCCACTCTTGCGCGGCGGGAAGGTCAAGCGCGAAGCGCTTCCAGTCCGGCAGCGGATACATGTTTTCCTCATTGCCGGGCGTGTCGTTATTGTCGTCGCAGTCCAGGGCGGACGACATGGTGAGGAGATCGCGCAGCGTCACCTGGCGCTTCAGCGGCGAGTCATTCGCGAAAGGCTCAAGATCGGCGAAATAATCGAACGCCGCCTCATCGAGCGACTTGATCGCGCCGTCTTCCATCGCTGCGCCGACCGCCATGGCGACAATCGTCTTCGTCGCCGAGCGCGTGTCGTTCAATGCGTCTGGAGACCCGCCGTTGAAATAGGCTTCATGGGCGATCTTGCCGTTCGTCATGACGAGAACGCTGGTCGTCTGCGGATAGGCGCCGCCCTCAATCGCCTGTTTCATCGCGGCGAGAACGCCGCCATCGACCGACGTCGCGGCTGGTTCCGTCATTGACGCGCACGACGCGAGAAGAAGCGACGCCGCCGGCGCAAGGGATTTCAGCAATGTGAGGCTCCTGTTTGTTGTCGGCCCGAACGACTATCGCGCTCGCCTTCGCACGTCTTGAACGGATCAAACATCGCGGCGGTCAGGAAAAGGCGGGGCGGCCCCGGCGGAATGCGTCGGCGCTGGTGCGCGTCGCTTTCCGGAACGCGCGGGAGAAGTGGCTCTGGTCGGCATAACCGCAGGCGAGCGCGATGTCCGCCAGCGAATGCCTGGTGGTCGCCATCATTTCATAGGCGCGGCAGAGCCGGCGCCGCTGAATGTATTGCGCCGGCGATTCCCCGAGAAACTTCCGAAAGCTTCGCGCAAGATGTACGGGATGAACGCCGATTTCGCCGGCGACGCCGCTGATGCTTATGGCGTCCGGCAATTTCGACTCGATGAAGTCGATCGCCTTTCTGATCCAGAAAGGCGGGGTCCGATCAAGGACCTCACGCGATCGGCTGACATTGGTCAACGCATCGAGCGAGAAGCCGTCGAGGTCGGATTCGGCGTCGAAAGCGCGATGGAAAAAATCGGCGACCGCCGAAGGATCGCGCATCAGCGTCGGCCGATCCGGCAATTGATGCGCGCCCTCGAACGGAAGAAGTTTCTCGGCGGCGACGGAAAGACAGGCGAATCTGCCTGTCGGCGAGGCGAAGCGGTCGCGATGCGTGACGCCCGGCGGGTTGTAGACGACGCTCATTCCGCAAAGCGGACCCGTCTCCGGCGCCGCATCGGTCAGATAGGCGCCCTCGACAACCAGCACGAAATGCGCGTCGCGATGCGAATGACGCTCGACATGATCGACCGCAGTCATCAGCGCGAGTTCAACGCCGTCCGCTTGGCGGCGACAGTCGAAGTCGCCGAAGAATTCTCCGAGCCTGAAACGAATTTCAGCGGACATGGGCGCAAAAACGAGAAAAGGCGCAAGGCGCGGTCATTCCGCCGGCGCGGCGTCCGGATGCGTGCGGTCGATCGTCGTTCTGATGATCGGCGGGAACTTGGCGTGATGACGGCGCAGCGACCGGTCGACATTCGGCCATTTGCCGCGGATGGCGCGAACGAGCGCCTGCACGGGCGGCGCATAGGGCGCGAGAAGCGCGAGCCCGATCGTCAGGAGAATGAGCCCGATCGGGATCGGCGTCGGCGTCAAAATGGCGCCCGTGACGACCAGAACGCCGCCCAGAACCTGATGGAAAATCGGCAATAACATCGAAACACGCTCCCCGACGCAACGCACATCGTCCCGAGAGCGTCCAGTCGAATAAGGGCACAAATAGGGACGCCTGACGGCGGTCGTAAAGTATCTTCGCCGAAAGATTCCCAAAAAGCGGTGAACACATTCCCGTCAGCGCCGAAGCGAGGGTTTTTGCGGCGCCGCGGCGGCTTTCGCGACCGCCGGCAGGCCGGTAAAGGAGGGTCTAACGCAGCCGCCGGATAAGGGCATGAGCTACAAATCGCTTCGCGACTTTCTGATTCGCCTTGAGGCGGCGGGCGAGCTTGTCCGCGTTTCCCACCCCGTTTCGACCGTTCTGGAGATGACCGAGATCCAGACGCGCCTGCTCGCGGAGGGCGGGCCGGCGGTTCTTTTCGAAAAACCCCTCATGGCGGACGGCTCGATCTCGCCGATGCCCGTTCTGGTCAATCTCTTCGGAACGGTGAAGCGCGTCGCCATGGGCGTGACGCTGCTTGAAGGCAAGGGGGGCGGCGAGGAGCGCGCCGACGCCGCGGCGCTGCGCGAGGTCGGAAAAACGCTCGCCTTCCTGCGTCAGCCCGAGCCGCCGGCCGGGATCAAGGACGCGATGGAGCTTCTTCCTTTCGCGCAGACCGTGATGGCGATGCGCCCGTCGACGCGGGGGATCGGGACGGCGCCGGCGCAGGAGGTCGTCCTGAAAGGGGACGAGGTCGACCTTTCAAGGCTTCCCGTCCAGACCTGCTGGCCGGGCGAGCCCGCGCCGCTCATCACCTGGCCGCTCGTCGTGACCAGAGGGCCGTCGGACGCGAAAGAGGACGATTTCAATCTCGGCATCTACCGGATGCAGGTGATCGGGAAAAACAAAACGATCATGCGCTGGCTCGCGCACAGGGGCGGCGCGCAGCATCACCGGCGCTGGAAGGAAAAGAACCGCGAGCCCTTGCCGGTCGCCGCGGTCATCGGCGCCGATCCCGGAACCATCCTCGCCGCCGTGACGCCGGTTCCCGACACCTTGTCGGAATATCATTTCGCCGGTCTGCTCCGTGGGCGGAAGGTTGAGCTTGTCGACTGCAAGACCGTGCCGCTGAAGGTTCCCGCCGAGGCGGAGATCGTTCTTGAAGGCCATGTCAGCCTCGACGATTACGCGGATGAAGGTCCCTACGGCGATCACACCGGCTATTACAATTCGGTCGAGAAGTTCCCTGTCTTCACCGTCTCCGCGATCACCATGCGGCGCGATCCGATTTATCTTTCGACCTTTACAGGGCGTCCGCCGGATGAGCCGAGCGTTCTCGGCGAGGCGTTGAACGAAGTCTTCATTCCGCTCTTCCAGCAGCAGTTTCCCGAAATCGTCGATTTCTGGCTGCCGCCGGAAGGCTGCTCTTACCGCA
>CALAZI010000221.1 GCA_937895955.1 uncultured Alphaproteobacteria bacterium
CGGCGTAGAAATACATTTCATGAACGAGCGTCCAGCCGACCGGCAGAAGCGGATAATAAGGCGACGGCGTCAGGAGGAACGTTGCAAGCGGATTGGGGAACGGCGTTTCCTCGCCGAACAGGAAGAGCTTGCCGACATAAAGGATCATCAAGAGCAGCGTCGCCGCCCAATAGACAGGATAAATGCGCGCGGCGCGATTATAGAGAAAACGCTTGCCGGCCTTTGCGCCCCGCATTCCAGACAACGCGACATGCGTCATCACAAAGCCGCTGATCAGGAAAAAGAGATCGACGCCGACGACGCCCATATAGAGATTGTGCGGCAAAAGCGTTCCGGCGCCGCCATAGTCGCCTTCGGCCTCTTTGACATGGGCGAACAGAACCATCAGCGCCGCCGCGCCGCGCAAGGCCTGAATGTTTTCGAGGCGCTCCTTCATCAGCGCCAAACTGACAGCGCCTGCGGTTGATAACAAGCGTCTCCTTCGCCGGCGCCGCCGACGCGCTCCTACCGGAGAGCGCAGGCGAACAACCCCTTGCGTTCAATAAGCGAACAACCAGCCGGCGACGCCGGCGAAAGAGATGCGGGCGCTTACAGGCGCCCGGTCACTGATACGCGAAACGCGCGCGGGCTTCCCGGCGTGATGTTGTTGTCGTTATGGGCGGTCGGGAAGTATTCCTTGTCGAAGAGGTTCTCGACATTGAGCTGCGCCTCGAAACGCTCGTTCAACGCGAAATAGATCGCGGCGTCGACGCGCGTATAGCCGGGCAGAACGACATTGTTTGAAATCGACGCGAACTGGTCCGTCTGATGGATGACGCCGACGCTCGCGCGCCATTGGTCGGTGAAGGAATAGGCGTTCCAGACGGCGAAAGCGTGTTTGGGCACCAGCGCAATTTCCGTTCCCGCGGTCGCTGATGTCGTGTTGCGCGTGATTTCCGCATCCTGCAGCGTATAGCCGGCGAGAACTTCCCAGCGCTCGGTCACGGATCCCGCAAGCGAGATTTCGAGGCCTTTGCTGCGCTGCGCGCCGGTCAGAACCGTGACGTTTGTGTTCGGTTCGATCGCGCGGGTGTTTTCCCGGTCAAGGCGATAGAGCGCGGCGGAAAAGGTGAGGCCCTCGCGCGGCTCTATCTTCATGCCGATTTCGATGTTCTCGAAAGTTTCCGGTTCGAGCGCGGCCGTCGTCGGATCGAGAGAGGAAAACTGGTCGCCCGATTGCGGCAGGAACGATTTCGAATAGCTTGCGTAAAGCGAGGAATTCACCGTCGGCTTGATAATGACGCCGCCGCGGGGGCTCCATGCGTCGTCCGTGCGCGACAGCAGCGTCGACGACAGGTTGTCCGCAAACTCAAGATCGAAATGATCGAAGCGGACGCCGCCGATCAATTGCAGCCATGGCGCGAGGTCGATCTGGTCCTGGATGTAGACGGACGCCGTCGTCAGATCGACATGGTTGTCGCTGCGGATCGCGGTTGAAAAAACCGCCGGCGCGAATGTCGTCGGATCGGCAATCGTCACGATCCCCGCCGAATTGTTGTTTTCAGAGCGCAGATTATCGGTGTCCTGGACGCCGATCTCGCCGCCAATCAGGAAAGTGTGCGCGATCGCGCCCGTATCCGTTTTCCAGATCAGGTCCGTCTGGTTGAAGAAATTCCGGCGGTCCGTGCCGCTGAAATAGGCCTGCAGCGGAACTTCGCCCGGCGTTCCGGTCGAGCCGACCGGGCCGTTGGCGTGAACGTTCTGATAATATTTTTCGTAATCGGCGACGCGCAAATGATTGCGCAGCGTCAGCGCGTCGCTGAGTTCATGCGAGAAGGCGAAATCGCCGGCGTGAACATAGGCCTCGCTGAACGATGCGTCAGGATTGCCGAAAAAGGCGCGCCGGTCGCCGGCATAGGGAAGGCCGTTGTCGGAGGGGACGCCGCGGTCGACCGTGCGTTCATCGCTCAGATATTCATAAGTGACGTCGATCGTCGTCCGGTCGGTCGGCGCAAAGCGCAAGGTCGGGTTGATTCCGAACCGTTCGATGCCGGCGAAGTCGCGATAGCTGTCGGAATTTTCGTAAAAGAAATTGAGTCGTCCCGCCGCAGAGTCGGAAAAACGGACGCCGGCGTCGAGAGCGCCGCGCGCAAAGCCGAAAGACCCGCCCTGCAGCGTCAGCGCCTGAACCGGATCGAAGCTCGCCGTTTTGGTGACGCGATTGATGACGCCGCCGCCGCCGCCGCGACCGAAGATCATGGCGTTCGGCCCTTTGAGGATCTCGATGCGGTCGGCGTTATAGAGGTCGCGATAATATTGAACGTCGTCCCTGACGCCGTCGACATAGAAGTCGGCCGTCGAGGCGTTGCCGCGCAAAGTCGGCGCGTCGCGATGACCCTCGCCCTGTCCCATCTGGACGCCCGGCACATATTGGACGACATCCGCCATCGACCGCATCATCTGATCGTCGATGAGATCGCGCGTGATAAGCGATACGGACTGGGGAATGTCGATCAGCGCGGTATCCGTTTTGGTCGCTGTCGCCGTATGCTCGCCCGCATATTCGACGCGCTCGCCGGTGACGATCACCTGATCGGAGATCATCGCCAGACGCATCTCCAGGGATTCCTGCGCCGCCGCCGGCCCGATTGCGATCGCCGCCGCGCCCGCCATGAGCGCCGTCTTTTTCAAGCCACGCATCCTTGAACTCCAACCCACCTGTTTTTGATAATCATTCGCAATTAGGCGAGATGTACCAGCGGCGCGCGCACTTTGCAAGTGATTATCAAAATCAAAATTTTCGCGCCATTCGCCGGAAAGAGCCGTGCGCGCGCCGGGTCGGATTTTCGTGAGCCGACTTCGCGTCTAGGGTTCGTTTTGAGGGTTTCTAATCCGGCTTGAGGCCGGCTGGAGCAAAGAAGATGAAAGTTGCGTTGTTCGTTGTCGCCGCCCTTGCCGTCGCCGCGCCGGCGATGGCCGGCGAAACCGTCAGCCGGACTTATGAGGTCCAGGATTTCTCCGCGATTGAAATCAGCGGCGCCTATGAGCTCGATGTCGCCGTCGGCGGCGACTATGCGGTCATGCTGGAAGGGCCGGAAGATGAAATGGCGCGCGCTCTTGTGACGGTGAAGGACGGCGCGCTCGTCCTCGCAAGCAAAAAGCACCGCGGCGATCGCGACGGCGTCAAGGCGACCGTGACCATGCCGGCGCTCGAGAGCCTGTCGGTTTCAGGCGTCGTTGACGCCGATATTCGCGGCGTCGATGCGGGCGCATTCAAGATCAGCCTTTCCGGCGTCGGCGAGGTTGATATCCAGGGCCGCTGCAAGTCGCTTGACGCGCGCGTTTCGGGCGTCGGCGAACTTGACGCGAAATCATTTGAATGCGCGAGCGTCGATGTTTCGCTTTCCGGCATGGGTGAGGCGAGCGTCTATGCGCGCGATCGCGCGAAGGCGGAGGTCTCCGGCATGGGCGAGATTAACATTTACGGATCGCCGAAGACGGTCGACAAGCGCGGCGGGTTCTTTTCGGAGATCAACGTCCACTAGCCGGCGCAAGACCGGCGTGAAAGGAGAGGGCTATGCGGCTGATTTTGGGTTTTCTGATTGGGCTGGTTCTCGCTGCGGCGATTGCAGCGACGGCGTTTAAAGTCGCCTGGGGCGATATCGCCGAGCTTGAGGACCGCGACCGGGGCGCTGATGTCTCGCGCACGGTCGAGGCGGCCGACTTCACGGAGATTGAGATCAAAGGCGTTTTCGAGCTCAACGTCACGGTGGGGCCCGATTACGGCGTTACGCTTTCCGGCAAGGAAGAGGATGTCGCGCGCACGAAAGTTGAGGTTGAGAACGGGCGGCTGGTTCTCGATTCCGTCGACCGGGAGGAAAATCGCCGCGTCAGAATCGTCAAGCACGGCGTGACCGCGACCGTCACCCTTCCGGCGCTCAATGCGATTGACGTGGAAGGCGTCGTTGACGGCGATATTCGCGGGATCAACGCGGACGCCTTCATCGCCGATATCGCCGGCGTCGGCGAACTTGAAATGGCTGGATCGTGCGTCACCTTTGACGCCGATATTTCCGGCGTCGGCGAACTTGACGCCGAGGCGTTCGAATGCCGAACGGTGCGCATCGATCTTTCAGGCGTCGGCGGCGCGAAAGTGTTCGCGTCCGAGACGGCGGAAGCCGATCTCGCCGGCATCGGCAAGATCGAAATCTACGGATCGCCCGCAAACGTCTCGAAGACCCAATCGGGCCCGTTCGGCCGGATCAGCGTGAAATAAACGGAAATCGCCGATGGCGGGAATTCCGCGCGCAATTTTCTCCAAAATAGGGGCTTGATCGAAAAAGCGTCCTGCCCTTGGATCAACGGCGTCGGCGGCTGGCCCTTTCGGGCGGCCGCCGATTGTCGTTTATGGGCGCGCATAAGCGCGCGCCGGCTCTTTGACAATCTGGCTTGTCGGCGTTCCGGTTTTGATGCTGGCCTCCGACATTATTATCGCGGCGCTCGCAGCGCGCGTTTTCCGCAATTTACGGACAAAACCGCTGCAGGGCGCATGAAATAAGGATTCGAGCCCAGGCCGGCGGCGCGGAATTTCCGTAAGTTACGGAAATTTCCATTCGATGCGGTCAGCTTTTCGCCTTTTCGAGCGCATCTCTAAGAACGACGGCGCTGTTCCGTTCCTTATCTTTTGCGGCGTAAACAAAGGTGACGGCGCCGCTCGCGCATAAATCTTTCAATGCATTGAACGCCGTCTTGTTTTCCTTCAGTTCCACGCGATAGCGGCGCTGGAATTCCGGCCATTTTTCAGGATCGTGACCGTACCATTTTCTGAGGTCGGGCGAGGGCGAGATTTCTTTCATCCATTGATCGATTTTGGCGGCTTCCTTCGTCAGCCCGCGCGGCCAGAGCCGTTCGACGAGGATTCGCAAGCCGTCAGATCTGGATGGCGCTTCGTACGCCCGCTTCAGCATTATTTTCATGAACGGTTTTCCAGCGCTGCAAGGCGTTCGGAAAGCGCCGCATTCTCGCTCCGCAACGCCTCCGTCTCCATCGCCAAATCTTGCACTGCGGCTTTTACGTCCGTTTCAGTAAAGCGCGGCGTTATGTGCTGCGAGCAATTCCAGTCAAGCGCGGCGACTTCGGCGACGAAAACGCGCTCAATGGCGGCCTTGTAGCCGAGCGCGGAGAACCGCTCGATGATTTCGGGCTCCTCGCTCTGCGTCCTCGCGACGACACGAGCGAGCGCTTTCAACCGTGCGCGGCTTGGGTAGTCGATGAAAAAGAAGGCGGCGCGCGCCTCGCCGGCGAGATTGCCGAGGGAGATATATTGGCGATTGCCGCGAAAATCAGGAAACGCGAACCGGCGTTCGTCGAGGATCTGAATAAAGCCCCGCGGCCCGCCGCGGTGCTGGAGATAGGGCCAGCCGGATTGAGAAATCGTCGCCATGAAGAAATGGTCCCGCTCGGCGATGAAGGCGGCTTCGCGTGGACCGAGACGGAAATCGCGGTCTTTTTCGGCCAGTGCGGCGCAAAATTCACGCGAGCCGTTTTCGGCCTGGGCGGCTTCGACGCCGGGCGTGAAAAGAATGTCGGCGAAAGGATAAGGCATCGGCTCCTCATTTGTCGGGCGCCCCGCGGCTATCGACCACATGGGGATCGCCCCGGCTACTCACATTGGCGTTGGCGCAAAGACCCGGATTAGGCCGATCCCGGCCGGCCTGAGCCTTCCATCCTGGCCTCAACCGCATTATGACGCCGGCCCATGGAACAGATCTGGACCTTTCTGACCTCGCGGCCGACCGATCAGGGCTGGCTCTGGTGGCTCGCGCCGACGGTGCTGCAGGCGCTGGCGCTGATTGTCGCCCTCCTGCTGGCGCAGGCGTTCCTGATGTATTTCGACCGCAAGGTCTGGGCGGCGGTCCAGATGCGCAAAGGGCCGAACGTCGTCGGTCCCTTCGGCCTCCTTCAATCTTTCGCCGATCTCTTCAAGTTTGTTTTCAAGGAAATCGTCTTTCCCGCCGGCGCCAACAAGGCGCTGTTCCTGATCGCGCCGATCATCACCTTCATTCTGGCGCTGGTCGGCTGGGCGGTCATCCCGGTCGGGCCGGGCATGGTCGGCGCCGACATCAATGTCGGCATCCTCTATCTCTTCGCGATTTCCTCGCTCGGCGTATACGGCATCATCATCGGCGGCTGGGCCTCGAATTCGAAATACCCGTTTCTGGGATCGCTCCGCTCGGCGGCGCAGATGGTTTCTTACGAAGTCTCGATCGGCTTCGTGATCATTACGGTTCTTCTCCTCGTCGGCTCGCTCAACCTCTCCGACATCGTCATGTCGCAGGCGCGCGGCGGCGGCGGTTTCTGGAACTGGAATTTCATTCCGCTCTTCCCGATGTTCGTCGTCTTTTTCATTTCAGCGCTCGCGGAAACGAACCGGCCGCCCTTCGATCTGCCCGAAGCGGAATCGGAACTCGTCGCCGGCTATCAGGTCGAATATTCATCGACGCTCTTCCTGATGTTCATGATCGGGGAACTCGCCAATATCGTCCTGATGTGCGCGATGCTGACGCTGCTCTTCTTCGGCGGTTGGCATTCGCCCCTGCCGACCGACTGGGCGCCGTTCCTTGATCAGATCCCGGTTTTCTGGTTCGCGCTGAAGACGTTCTTCTTCTTCTTCATGTTCGCCATGGTGAAGGCGATCGTGCCGCGCTACCGCTATGACCAGTTGATGCGCATCGGCTGGAAGATTTTCCTTCCCCTTTCGCTTTTCTGGGTCGTGCTCGTGTCGGGGCTGTTGCTGGCGTTCCCGGACTGGGCCGATTACTTCCAGAGCTGGAGGCCCTGATGTCCCGCGTCGCGCAAGCCCTCAAAGGCTTCATGCTCGCCGATTTCGTCGGCGCGTTTTTCCTCGCGATGAAATATTATTTCCG
>CALAZI010000222.1 GCA_937895955.1 uncultured Alphaproteobacteria bacterium
CGATAACGCTCACCAATCACGCTGGCGCAACCAGCCCGCCGTCGTGAAAGAGCCGGAAAAATCCATCGTCCGGCGAGGGCAAGTTGGGGAGCGGATCAGTCGGAAGTTTCCAGTTTACAACGGCCCTAAAGAAGGGGGACGGTCACACCGCCCAGTCGTTGTTATCGGGGTCGTCGTAATCGATGAACCAGACCTTGTCGCCGCGAAGCGATCCGTCCGCGTCGTGAAACTCAACATCGGCGCCGTCGGTCAGAAGGCGGTGGAGGCGCCGGTTTTCCTCAACGAGCGAGGGCGTCTCGGTGGAAAGGAGCTGCTTGATCGCTGCGCCCTGCGCCTCCGGCGGGATTGACGGGTTGAGCCGCGCGACCGCGGCTTCGAGGCGCTTTTCGAGGATGACATCGCCATAAGATGCGCGTTCCGCCTTCGCTCCGCAATGGCTACTGCCGGATCGGCCTTCCATCGGCACCAATCTCATGGTTACATAACAACTGGCTGCGCAATCCGGGTTTGGTCAAGGGTATTGCGCAGCACCGGAGCCTCAAATGCGGACCAAAGAGGCGAACATCGGACTTATCAGCGAGCGGATACATACGCTTATCAAGCAGCGGTGACAGGCTTGCAGGCGCAAGCTGGACACATACAGGCCGCACTCGCTGTGGATAAGGCTACGAAGAACCATAGCGAAGTGACGGAAATATTGAATAAGCTTCGCGTGAAGGCGCCGGACATAAATCGACAACTCGATAAAGCCGCCGAGTATTATGAAAAACTCTACCAGCGGCTGCACAATCGGCGACGTGCCGCAAATACTTATTGGAACATGGATAGCTTTGATGGATTGGCCCCTCAGGCGGACCAGGAAGCTTTGCAAGTTGAAAACGAAATTCGTCGCGTTGATGACGATGTAAGGCGGCTGTTCGATAATTTGAAACAAGACATCAAACGAGCCGATAAGCTAACGGCTTCCGTGCAGACTTATTGCGTTGGGAAAGGCAAAGGCCTTTGCTCCGACATGGCTGCCAAAGAGCAAGAAATGACTTCTTTAAGCGATGGGCTACAGGCTGCATTTGATGCGCTGGCGGTAAGGAAAGAACGGGCATCAATCGACACGCCGCCGGGACAAAAACTCCTGAAAAAGATTTTCGAGTGAACTACGCATCAAGTCTCTAGCCCCTTAGCTTTAGGTGCGGCAGTTTGCTTTTTGCAAATCACTTGCAAAATTGTGCCAACAAGCGCTTATTCCTTCGCGAAAATAGGAGGGGCGGCTTGCGGCTGTCATTGGGCAAAGCGGTTTGGGCGGCGCGCGCGTTTATCGTGGCGCTGTTTGCGCTTGCCCAACTTGTCCCGCCAGGATTTGCCCTCGCTTCGGACGGCGATGGCGTCGAACTCGTCATCTGCACGGCGGATGGCCCAAAATCCGTTTCGTGGGAAGAGTTTACAGGCGAGCCTTCGCCTTTCGACCAGCCTTCCGGACATGAAAAACCCGATTGCGCGGCTTGCCATACAACCTGCCGTGTCGGCGCCGCTGTTCAGCCGGGTGTTGAACAATTTTCTTACGCAACCCCGCAATATTCTCCAGCGGATTTTCCGGGCGCGGCGACAGAGCCTGATGTTCGTAAGACGCTCCCGCCCATGCCTTCGCGGGCCCCGCCAACAATCTCAATTTAACAGTCTGAGTATGTAACCGGCCTTTATGGCTGCCGCGAGATGCTGCGGCGTCCGGCCAGGCGAACTCTGTTTTATTGAGGAAATCCATGCGTAACTTTTACCTGCGCGCGGCATCGCTCGCGACTTTCATCCTTGCTTGTCTACCTGCTTACGCCGCTGAAACCGTTGAGGACGAAATCGTTGTATCTGGGGAACGGCGTGATGCGCTGGCCGATGCCCTGGCTGAGAAAGCGCGACGGCCCGGCAATGTCGATGTGGTCCCTTTTGAGGAATATCAGGACCGCTATGTAGCGACTTTTCGCGATGCGCTGGCCCTGACGCCAGGCGTCATCATGCAGCCGGTGGCTGGTGAAGACGGGCGGCTTTCCATTCGCGGCTCCGGTCTCGCCCAGAACGTGCATTTGCGGGGCGTCGAACTCTTGCTCGGCGGCGTGCCCATCAACGCTGCTGACGGGTTCGGTGATTTTCAGGAGTTCGATCTCCTTTTCGCGTCCCATATCAACGTGCTGAAAGGCGGCAACGCTTTTCGCGTCGGCGCCGCGACGCTTGGCGGCGCCATTGAGGTCGAAACGCTGACGGCGGAAAACGCTGCTTACCCCATAGCTTTGCGGGCCGAAGGCGGCTCGTTCGGAACAAGTCGAGTGAATGGCCATATATCACACGACTTCGGTCGCTTCGATGCGCTTTTCGCGGCGACGTGGCAACGCCAGGATGGTTTCAGGGACCATTCCCGCCAGAACAATCAACGGGTTTATTTGAACCTCGGTTATGAATGGTCGGATAATGTCCGCACCCGCGTCGGCGTCTTTTATAACAATGTCGATCAGGAGCTTGCGAGTTCCGTCAGTCTCGATACGGCGCTGAACGATCCATCCGCCGCCAATCCGGGCGCGATCATCCAGGACTGGCAGCGCGATATTGATTCCGTGCGCGCCTTTACAAATACGACAATGGAAATTGGCGGCGGCAAGATCACGATTGGCGGAACGGCGGCCTATCGGGAGCTTTACCACCCCGTGCCGGTCTTTCTTATTCAGGCGGCGCAGGATTATTCGGGTTTCCTTCGCTATGACGGGGCGGGGAGCATCGCTGGTCTTGCGGCGGAATGGTCAGCCGGATTGCGCGTGCGCAGCACCAAAAACAATGCCGATGTATTCGCCAACAACAACGGCGTTCAAGGCTTTCAGTTCACGGACTCGGTACAGCGATCAGATGCGTTCGAGGTCTTCGGCGAGGGCCGTCTTGAGGTTGTTCCCAATCTTTGGGCCATTGCAGGGATCAGCTATGTCGATACGTCCCGCGATTTCGACAATCTGACCAATGATGCGGCGGACGCGGAAACGTCATTCTCTCACGTCAGCCCGAAATTCGGCCTTCTCTATATTCCGTCCGAAAATCTGCAATTCTTCGCGAATGCATCGGCCTCCTATGAGCCGCCAACCTTCCTCGACTTGACGCAAGGCGGCATTGCGGGCTTCCAGCCCATCGAAGCGCAGGACGCCATGTCTTATGAAATCGGCGCACGCGGAACGCTCGGGAGCCTGACATTCGAGGCGGCGTTTTACCGACAAGAGATTGACGGCGAATTCGTCGCTTTTACGACCATGCCCGGCATCCCCGCGGCGGTTTTCAACGCCGGAGACACGGTGCATCAGGGCGTCGAAATTTTTGCGGCGTTGCGACTATATGAAAATGAGAACGGCCTTGCTGTTACGCCTCGCATTTCCTGGACCTATAATGATTTCGCCTTTGATGGCGATCCGATCTATGTAGACAACCGGCTTGCCGGTATGCCAGAGCATTTCGGGCGCGTTGAAATCCTTGTTGCGAACGAAAAATTTCGTTTGGCACCATATCTGACGGTGCAGGCGGGCGACAACTTTGTCGATTACGCCAACACGTTGAAATCTCCAGGCTACGAACTTTTCGGCGTTGAAGCCTCTTACAACATCGCCCCAAACGTCAGCCTCTTCCTTGAGGGTAGGAACCTGACGGATGAGGGCTATGTGCAAAACTATTCAACCATGGCCGATGCGTCGGCGCCGGGGGCCAATCTCAGCGTTTTCACGCCGGGCGAAGGGCGCGCGATTTATGGCGGCGTCCGGATCGGGTTTGGCGATAAACAATAGCGCGTCATGCGAGCGGCGTTTTGGCGCCGCCCGCATCCGCTCCGCGTAAAAAGGAAAGGCGCAATGGAAAGCACTACAGCGTCTATGAAAAAGACCGATGGCCCTGAAAATAAATACTATCCCGCCATCTGGCGCTTTCATTTTTATGCGGGGCTGATCGTTGCGCCATTCTTTCTCATTGCGGCGTTAAGCGGCGTCGTGATGGCGCTGAAAACGCCGATTGAAGCCTTGGCCTATGGCGACAGGCTTTATGTCGCCGTTCAAGACGAGCCTTTAACTCCGGATGCGCAATTGTTATCCATCATGGCGGCTTATCCGCACGCGATCATTCAAACTTATATTCCGCCGAAGAGACCAAATCGCTCGGCGCAATTTCATCTAAAAGTTGATGACGCTCATCACGGCGGCGGTCATTCCGACGGCAATGGGCTGACTGTGTTTGTCGATCCTTATACGAGCGATGTTCTCGGATCGCTCAATCCCTCAAGGACTCTCTATGCTTACGCCAAGACACTTCACGGAACGCTGTTTATGGGCGCGGTTGGCGATCATTTGATTGAAGTCGCAGCGGGGTTCGGCGTCCTGATGATTGTCACCGGACTGTTTCTGTGGACGTCAAAAAACGGACGAACCAGCGCAGGGTCAAAGCAAAAAGCGATGATGACCCGTTCCAGCTGGCGGGAGCTTCACAGTACAGTCGGCGTTTCGGTTTCGCTCTTGATGCTGTTCTTTTTGATTTCCGGTCTCGCCTGGACTCCAGTATGGGGCGGCAAACTCGTGCAGGCGTGGAGTTCGTTTCCTGCGGCGCGCTCGACTGCGCCTGCTTCAACATTGACTCATGAAGCGCTTAATCATGGCGACCACAAAACCGTGCCCTGGGCGCTTGAACAGACGCCAATGCCAATGGCGAATGCGCACGCCGGACATGAAACCACTTTTAATCTGGATGATGTTGTCGCGCTCGCTAAGGTCAAAGGCTTCACCGGCTTCCGGGTGAATTTTCCAAGACCGGAAAACGGCGCCTGGACAGTGATGGCGGCCACGATCAGCGGCGATATTGCCGATCCGCGCCGCGACAGGACGATTCATCTGGACGCGATGACGGGCGCGGTCATCGCCGATGTTGGCTTTGCGGATTATTCGCTGATGGGTAAAGCCATGGCCGCAGGCGTGCCCCTGCACCAAGGCGATCTTGGCGCATGGAACATTGTGATGAACGTCGCCTTTTGCTTCGCAATTATCGCCATGATCGTTTCAGGCATAATTATGTGGTGGCTGCGCCGTCCGCGCCGCGGATTTCGTCTGGCCCCGCCGCCTGCAAACCGGGGCGTTCTGAATCAGGGAGCGCTTGTTTTATTCGCGGCCTCATTGCTGTTTCCGTTGACCGCCTTCGCGCTGGCGTTTGTCATCGGCGCTGACTTTCTGGCGTTCTCCAATAGAAAAAACCCGGTTGCTTAAGGGGCAAAATTTTTCGGCGTCGCCTCGGACAAATTGGCGATAACTGACTTTATCGCGGCTGTTACCTAAGCGTTACCTAAGGACGAACAATCTGAAACGCCAAAATTTGCGTCTCATATTAGAGGTTGATTTTCTTGAGAAAACTGGAGCGGGCGATGAGATTCGAACTCACGACCCCAACCTTGGCAACGTCTGGTTGGTCGAACCAAGCCTCAACGCGCATAAGCCTAGTTTTTGTCGGTAAATAACCGGCAACTTGACATTTTTTTTCACGTACCCATCGGCATCTTGTAAAAGAAAAAATTTGTTACCCCATTGTTACCCAGAAGCATTCAAACATGTTCGGGGATTGAGGTGATCACATAACCTATTGTAATTTCTATGAAATCTGGTGCCGCTTAGGTGACTCGAACACCTGACCCCATCATTACGAATGATGTGCTC
>CALAZI010000223.1 GCA_937895955.1 uncultured Alphaproteobacteria bacterium
ACACCCATGCGCCGAACGTCCCGACGATATAGCCAAGCACGGCGAGCAGCGCGCCAACCGGCGCCATGCTTGGATGAAACGCCGCGGCGACAACAGGCGCGGACGCCGCGCCGCCGATATTCGCCTGACTGCCGACGGCGAGGAAAAAGGCCGGCGCGCGGATGAGCTTTGCGACAAGGATAAGGAGCCCGGCGTGGATCGAAATCCAGAGGCCGCCGACAAGGAAGAAGGCCGGCGTTTCCGCAAGCGCGCGAATGTTCATGTTGAGGCCGACCGTCGCAACGAGAATGTAGACGAAGACCGATCCGACCTTCATCGCGCCGGCGCCCTGCAAGTTCCGCGTCTTGGTGAAGGAGAGCGCGATGCCGATGAGCGTTGCAAAGACGACGATCCAGAAAAACGTCGAGTGAACGCTGAACTGCGCCGCATTCGGGAAGTTTTCCTTGAAGAACGGCGCCAGCACGTCGGCGGCGGCGTGCGCGAAGGCGGTTGCGCCGAAGCCGATCGCCAGAATGAAAATGAGATCTTTCAGCGTCGGGATGCGCGCATGCTGCGTTTCATAGGCTTCCGCCTTCGACTTGACGGCGTTGAACGCAGAGACGTCCGCCTTCAGCCAGGCGTCCACTTTCGCCTGATTGGCGGCGAAAACGAGCAGCACCGCCATCCAGATATTGGCGACGATGACATCGACAGCGACCCAGATTGAGAAGGCGTCGGCGCCGGCGCCGAAAATCTCGCGGATCGCGGTCTGGTTCGCGGCGCCGCCGATCCAGCTTCCTGCAACCGTCGCCATGCCGCGCCAGACGGCGTCGGGTCCCTCGCCGCCGAACATGTCGGGCGCGATGGCGCTTGCGACGAGCAAGGCGATCGGGCCGCCGATGATGACGCCGAGCGTTCCCGTCGCAAAGAGGATGAGCGCTTTCGGTCCAAGCCGCAGCGTCGCCGGCAGATCGGCGACGGCGGTCAGGATGACGAGCGCGGCCGGCAGAAGATACCGCGAGGCGACGAAATAAAGCTGCGACTCTTCCGGATTGACGATCTCGAACGCCGTCAGCAGGGACGGCAGAAAATAACAAAGCAGCAACGGCGGAAAGATTCGATAGAAGCGCTTGAAAAACGGGATTTCGCTTTCCGACGACCAGAAAACGAATCCAAGCAACAGCGCCAGAATTCCAAAGATGACGGCGTCGTTTGAAATCAGCGCCTGCGCTTCCATCCCGTCTCCCTCCTTATTATTGTTTGTAGACCGACCCTTCTTTCATCACGAATCCGACATTTTCAAGGGCCGTAACGCCAGCCAACGGATCGCCGGCTGCGGCGAAGCCGGGGCGATTTGCGTGAGGTCGCGCGGCGGGTGCGGCGCGCTTGCGGATGCCTCGGCTGCGCCGCGACCTGTTCACCCAATCACGTAGCGCGGCACATGACGGCCGATATTGACGCCTTCATAAGTGCCGAGTCCGTCCTGCGTGCGCGCAATGTCGTGAGGACGAATTCCCTTTTCCGGGCCTATCATCGTCGCAACATCGCCGGGCTTCACCGAATGGCCGGGATTGAGCTTCACATAGCAATGGCTGGCGCTGACGCCGCCGACGGTCTTATGCATGTCGCCGCCGATCAACACATTCGCGCCCGCCTTGCGGAAGATATAGCCTTCCGTGCGGCCGCATTTGATGATGGCGATGTCGCAAGGCTCATCGGCGATGAAGGCGCGGCCATAGGACGTGCTCTCGCCCTTTTCGAGACGATGGACGCGCAGCACCTTCGCCTTCAGCCGATAGATGACGTCGATGGGCAGATCCTGATGGTTTCTTATATCGGGCGGCAGCCCCTGCAAGAGATTGCCGGGGCGCACCATGTCGAATGCGCCCTTCGCGCCCTGATTGAGAATGGCGTCCGTCGATGAGGCGTGGCGCGGCCCCGCCTTGACGCCGATTTCCGCAAGACGCTGAGTGAATTTCTCGAACCGGTCGATCTGCACAAGATCGAATTCGGCGTGATCCGTCATTTCGGTCATGACGCCCGACAGCGCGACGCCTTCGACGCCGGCGACCGCCGTCACCCATTCCTCCGCCTCGTCCCAACGCCGGCCGAGACGACCGAAGCCGGTGTCGATGTAAAGGCTCGTCCTGATGGGTTTCGAGACGCGCTTTTTAAGACTTGCAAGCCGCACCGGCGCATCGGGCGTGAAGACCGACAGCGTAATGTCTCGCTTGACGTAATCGGGGGCGAGCCGGTCCGCGAAATCATCCATCAGCAGAACCGGCTTTTTGATTCCCGCTTCCCGCAATTCCATCGCCTCATCGGCGGTGACGACGGCGAAGCCGGCGATTTCGATCATCGGCTCGATAACTTTCGCGATGAGTCGATGATCGAGGCCGTAGGCGAAACATTTAACCACCGCCATGATCGGAACGCCGCCGGCGCGCGCCGCGGTAAATGCGACAT
>CALAZI010000224.1 GCA_937895955.1 uncultured Alphaproteobacteria bacterium
GGCTAAACACAATCACGGCGCAACGCATAACCATAATAAGGACTATGAGTCATGACCGTCGAATCCGCCGCGCCGAGCTATGGCTTATGGGCGCTCGTTATCCTCAATTCGGCCGTGTTCATCATCTTCGCCTTCAGCTTCGCGAAGCCCCAAAGCGCGCGCGATTGGCGATCGTTCGGCGCTTTCAGCGCCTTCATCGTCGCACTTTTCACCGAGATGTACGGATTTCCGTTGACGATTTACGCCCTCTCGGGATGGCTTCAGTCGCGCTTTCCCGGCATCGACTGGTTCGCGCATGATTCCGGACATTTGCTGGAGATGATTTTCGGCTGGCGCGGCAATCCCCATTTCGGGCCGTTTCATCTGATCAGCATCGCGTTGATCTTCGCCGGCTTCTGGTTGCTTTCGGCGGCATGGCCGGTTCTCTATCGGGCGCAGCAGGCCGGCGAGCTGGCGACGACGGGCCTTTATGCGCGAATGCGGCATCCGCAATATGTCGGGTTTGTTCTCATCATGCTCGGGTTTCTGTTTCAATGGCCGACATTGCTGACGCTCGCCATGTTTCCTGTTCTTCTCTTCATGTATTGGCGTTTGTCGATCGGCGAAGAGCGGGAGGCGGAGGCGCAATTCGGCGAGGCGTATCGCAACTATGCGAAGGCGACGCCAAGATTTTTTCCAAACCTGTTCAAGAGATCGCCGGCCTTAGGATGAAGACATGCGGACACTCCGCCGCATGGCGCTCTCAACATCATCGATGAAGAGGAGAACCCAATGAGCGAAAAAAATCGAACGAACGCGACGCTAAAATTGGCGGTGTTTCCGTTGGGCATGAGTCTTGGTTTCTTCCTGGCGATCAGCTTCGCGCTGTGCGTCGGGTTCGATCTGCTCTTTCCCTATTATGCGATGCATGAATCCTGGCAGGCGCTTCTTCCCGCCTTCACATGGATCAGTTGGGGTTCATTTGCTCTCGGGGTAGCGGAGACGTTCTTTTACGGATGGTATGCCGCGCTATTGATCGGCCCGATCTACAATTTCTTCGCACGAGGTTAGTTTCGACCGCCTATCAAGGCTCGTGAAATTATCGTCGCCGCATAAAGCGCGCGTCCCAAGGAGGTTTTAATGGCGATTTCGCTTTCATTTCTGGGCGCCGCCGGAACCGTCACCGGTTCGAAATATCTGATCGAGACCGACGCCCGGCGAATCTTGGTCGATTGCGGCCTCTTTCAGGGGCTGAAGGCGCTTCGGTTGAAAAATTGGAAGCCGCTCGGCGTCGATCCGGCGACGATAGACGCCGTCATCCTCACGCACGCTCATCTTGACCATTCGGGCTATCTGCCGGTTCTCGCCCGCAACGGTTTTGAGGGACCGGTTTTCGCGACATCGGCGACGCGGGATTTCTGTTCGATCTTGCTCGCCGACAGCGGACATCTGCAGGAGCGCGACGCCGAGTATGCAAACAGGCATGGTTTTTCAAAACATCAGCCCGCGCGGCCGCTTTACACTGAGCGTGACGCCGAAGACTGCATGTCCTTGTTTCGACCGCGCCCGTTCGGCAAGGATTTTGAGATTGCCGAAGGAGTGCGCTGCCGCTTTCGACGGGCTGGCCATATTCTGGGCGCCGCGACAGTCGAACTCACCTTGGGCGGGCGCACTTTGGCGTTTTCGGGCGATCTCGGACCGCCCGATTCGGCCACGATGGTCGATCCGGCGCCGATATCAAGGGCCGACTATCTTGTTGTCGAGTCGACCTACGGCGATCGCGCGCATGACAGGCGCGATCCTGAGGACGTATTCGCCGACCTCATCAATCGCGTCGCGGCGCGCGGCGGCACCATTCTCATTCCATCATTTGCGGTCGGCCGGGCGCAGACGATCCTTTTTCACCTTGACCGGTTAAAGCGCGCCGGACGGATCCCGGAAATTCCGATTTTTCTGGACAGCCCGATGGCGATCGACGCCAGCGAAATCTTTTGTCGACACATTGACGATCACCGACTGACGGATTCGCAATGCAAAACCTCGTGCGCCGTCGCCGACTATGTTCGTGACTCAGAAGCCTCAAAGCGTCTCGATCAAACTGAAATGCCGAAGATCATTATTTCGGCGAGCGGCATGGCGACAGGGGGGCGCATATTGCACCACTTGAAAGTCTACGCGCCAGACGAGAAGAGCGCTCTCGTTTTCGCCGGGTTTCAGGCGGCCGGCACGCGCGGCGCCGCAATCGTCCACGGAGCGCAATCGGTAAAGATACATGGCGGACATGTCCCTATTCGCGCTGAGGTGCGCAATCTCAATATGCTTTCCGCTCACGCGGACGCCGGGCAAATAATTGATTGGCTGCGAAAGTTTGAGGAACCGCCTACGCGGACATTCGTAACGCATGGCGAGCCGGCCGCCGCTGAAGCGATGAGCAAACGCATAGGGGCGGAACTTGGTTGGCGAACCGACACGCCCACTCTCGGCGATCGAGCCGAGCTCGCTTGATGATCGCATTTGATATCGGATTGCAGAGCGGGGCGATGATGGAAAATAAAGCTGGCAATGAACTGCGCGCGCGGCGGCTCGGCGTCGACACTCACCAGGAAGCCGTCGTTTATATGAGGCGAGATTGCCACGTCTGCAGGGCAGAGGGATTTTCCGCGCATGCGCGCGTCAGCGTTTCTCACGGAAGCCGGTCCGTTATTGCGACAGTCAATCTTGTCGCAGACTATCTTCTTGATCGCGGGGAGGCCGGGCTGTCGGAATCGGCATGGCGCCGGTTGGAATGCGCGGACGGCGCGACCCTTGTCATTTCGCACGCGAAAGCCGTCGATTCATTGAGCGCGGTCCGCGGCAAGATTTACGGGCGCGTATTCGGCGGCGGCTCGCTCGGATCAATCATGCGCGACATTGTCGGCGGCCGCTATTCCGATATCCAAATATCGTCCTTCGTGACCGCCTGCGCAGCGCGCGGCCTCAGCGACGATGAAGTCACCGGGCTTACCCGCGCCATGATCGCCGCTGGCGAACGCATCGAATGGAGCGCCCCGCTCATCGTCGATAAGCATTGTGTCGGCGGTCTTCCGGGGAACAGGACGACGCCGATCATCGTTTCGATCGCCGCGGCGTGCGGCCTCACCATGCCGAAGACGTCGTCCCGGGCGATCACATCCCCCGCCGGCACAGCCGATGTCATGGAGACGCTCGCTCCGGTCGATCTCGATCTGGCCGCAATGCGCCGCGTCGTCGAGCGTGAAGGAGGATGCGTCATTTGGGGAGGCGCCGTCAGCCTGAGCCCGGCCGACGACACGCTTATCCGGATTGAACGCGCCCTCGACATCGACAGCGAGGGTCAGCTCGTAGCGTCGGTCCTGTCGAAGAAAGCCGCAGCCGGCGCGACGCATCTTGTAATCGACATGCCGGTCGGGCCCACGGCGAAAATCAGGTCGGAGGCTGACGCCGATTCGCTGGAGAATAGTCTTTTGCGGACGGCAAAAGTTCTCGGATTAAACACGCAAGTCATCAGAAGCGATGGCCGCCATCCTGTCGGGCGCGGCGTCGGGCCCGCCCTGGAGGCTCGCGACGTAATGGCTGTCTTGCGCGGCGCAACGGATGCTCCGCAGGATCTCAAGCGCCGGGCGATTGCGCTCGCCGGAGCTCTATTGGAGCTCGCGAGGATAGCGCCGCCGGGCGAAGGCGAAGCGATCGCCTTGGGCGCGCTCGACGATGGACGCGCGTTGCGCAAATTCGAGGCGATCTGCGAGGCGCAAGGCGGCATGCGCTCGCCGCCGACGGCCCGCCATATGAGAGCGGTCGATGCGCTAATGAACGGCCATATCACCGCGATCGATAATCGACGTCTTGCTCGCGCCGCGAAACTCGCCGGCGCCCCCGCGGCGAAGGCGGCGGGGCTCGAATTGCGCGCGTTTCCTGGACAGCGCGTTGAGAAAGGGCAACCTCTCTTTATGTTGCATGCGGAAACGCGCGGCGAACTTGATTACGCGCTCGACTATGTCGAAGCCCATCCGCCGATATTCGAGATTCAGCAATGACTTTCGATCCGTTGATAGTCAATTTGCCTCGCAATGCGCGCATGGCGAAAAACCTCGCGCGGACGCTCCAATGGAAACGCGGCGCGCTTGTCGCCCGACGTTTTCCGGACGGCGAGACCTATGTTCGGCTCGGCGGCGATGTCGCGGGGAAGGACGTCATTCTGGTCGACACGCTGGTTCGACCTGATGCGAAATTCCTACGATTGATCTTTGCGGCCGCCGCCGCGCGCGAAAACGGCGCAAACTCGGTCGGACTTGTCGCGCCCTATCTCGCCTATATGCGGCAGGATCGTCGTTTCAAGCCGGGCGAGGCCGTCACCTCCAGGCATTTTGCGGCCGCGCTCGATCCCTGGATCGACTGGCTCGTGACCGTCGATCCCCACTTGCACCGGATCACGGCGCTTTCGGACGTCTATAGCATCCCTGCGCATGCCGTTCATGCGTCGCCGGCGGTCTCGCGGTGGATTCGTGAGAATGTCGAAAATCCGCTTCTGATCGGTCCCGACGATGAGAGCCGACAATGGGTCGAAAACGCGGCGCAAAAGGTCGGCGCTCCCTTTTTGATTCTCGAAAAGACCCGAAAGGGCGATCGCGATGTTCGAGTCGCCGTGCCTCAAGTCGAAAAATGGCGCCGCCATACGCCCGTTTTACTGGATGACATCATCTCGACAGGGCGCACGATGATCGAAACGATCGGTCATTTGAAAAATGCCGAAATGCGCGCTCCCGTTTGCGTCGCGGTGCACGGCGTCTTTGCGACAGGCGCATATGAGGAGCTACGAGCGGCGGGCGCAGGCCGGATCGCGACGACAAACACAATCACCCACGACAGCAACGCGATCGACATCGCGTCGCTATTGGGCGATGCGATCAAATCGATGCTCATTAATTATCATTGATGCGATTGGCGCGCATGCGCTTGCATAATACGCCGACCGCCGCTGATCGGCGATGACCAGGATTGTTCGCCCATTCTCGCGCGCTTAGCCGCCGTATCGCGCGAATACGCTTCGCGAGCCGGCTTTGTCCAACAAGATGACGTCAAAAGGTTGAACGCCTTGCGCGCTTTCCATGCCCGGGGACCCGATCGGCATGCCGGGAACGAAGAGCCCGATTGCATCTGGACGCGTAGAGATCAGCTCTTTGATCGCATCAACGGGCACATGACCTTCGATCACATAGCCGTCGATCAACGCGATGTGACATGACGCAAGGTCCGCCGGGGCGCCGAGCCGTGCGCGTTCGGCTGAAATGTCCGGAAGGTTGACGACCCTGATTTCAATCCCCGCGCGCTTCACATGCTCAACCC
>CALAZI010000225.1 GCA_937895955.1 uncultured Alphaproteobacteria bacterium
CAGTTTCCCGAAATCGTCGATTTCTGGCTGCCGCCGGAAGGCTGCTCTTACCGCATCGCCGTCGTTTCAATGAAGAAAGCCTATCCCGGTCACGCCAAGCGCGTGATGATGGGCGTGTGGTCCTATTTGCGCCAGTTCATGTATACGAAATGGGTGATCGTCGTCGACGACGACATCAACGCCCGCGACTGGAAGGACGTCATGTGGGCGATCTCGACTCGCATGGATCCGGCGCGCGATATCACGGTCATCGAGAACACGCCGATCGATTATCTCGACTTCGCCTCGCCGGAGAGCGGGCTCGGCTCCAAGATCGGCCTCGATGCGACGAACAAGCTGCCGCCCGAAACGAAGCGCGAATGGGGCGAAAAAATCCGCATGTCTGACGACGTCGTCAAGCGCGTCGACGAAATGTGGTCGGCGCTCGGCTTGCCGGGATCAGGGAACAGCATTTGGCGTTGACTCAAAAACGCCGAATCGCTTCGCAATCCTTCGACGGCGGCGCCTGAAATCCGGTTGAGGCGTCAGGTTTTTCGCCGATGATCGCATAAACGGCTTTATCGCCGCGGCGAACCGCACCAAAGTTTTCACATCAGTGATTCTGGATCCCGGCGCCTCAGAGAGTTGCGTCACACCCGCCTGCGTTGCGCGCCGAAACCGCAAGGGAAACGCCTCTCATGACGAAAAGATTTTCAGCGCCGTTCGGCGCATGCCTCATGCTTGCCGCTTGCGCCGATCCGGTCGCGCCGTCCGATTCGGGCGCGGGTGACGGGACGAAGCCGCGCGCGGCCGCTTTCGCCATGGGCGATGCGACGCGCATCGTCGAAGCGGGCTCGGCGGGCGTTCAGCTCGGCTGGGGCTGGAATTCGCTCACCGACACGCCGGTGCCCAATCTTTGCATTGAATTTTCGGAAAACAGCCATCTTGCGCAGGAACGATCGGTCACGATCCGCGAAGTCACCGATCAAAGCGACTTGATGCAGGAACTCGACATGACGGCGTCAATGTCAGTCAACGCGATCGGCGCCAGCGTGTCGGGCAAGGCGAGTTTCGCCAAAAACATAAAGGTCAACAGCTTTCAATCGACATATGTGCTCGACGGCCGCGTCGATAACGGAATCGTCTTCGTCGGCCCGAAGCCGAGCCTGCCGGATGAAATAGCCCGCGCCGAAGCGGCGGTTCCGGAAAACGCAAACCGGCCTTCCTGGCCGAGCGGCAGCGTGCGGCTTACCGAAGCGGCGCGCGCCCTCGCCAAAAACAATCCGGCGACTTTTCGCCGCCAGTGCGGCGATTCCTATGTGGCGAGCATCTTTTCCGGCGCGCGACTTTACGCCGTCATCACCTATGCGACGCGCTCGCAATCGGAGCGGCGGAAAATCAGCGCCGAAATTTCCGCTTCCGGTTGGGGCGCCAGCGCCGACGCATCTGCCAACAGCGCCTCGTCGAAAGCGTCGGTCAGCTCGGACCAGTCAATCCGCGTTTTCCAGTCGGGCGGGCGCGGCGGCGTGATCGAAGTGGACAAGGCCGGCATCGCCAAAATGCTTCAGCAATTGCCTGAAAGCGCGGCGAGCGCAGGCAAGATCACGCGCCTCAGCGTCATTCCCTATCAGCAGCTTCCCGATTGGCCGGGCGGCGAGATGGCGCCGAGCGCGGCCGAGCTTGAGCAGGTTGTCGATCTTTGGGGCGCCTATCGCACGCTTTACAACGATATTCAGGTCGCCCTCGACGAGCCGGGCCTGTTCGAACTGACCGCATCGACAAGCTATCCGAAACTTGAGGAATTGCAGGATGCGGTGCTTCAGATCGTGCGCGATCTGGAAGCTGTCGCCGCCGCCTGCGCCGCTGACGAGGCGTCCTGCGTCATCGACGAAAACGCCGTTCCCGATCCCTATTATTACGCCATTCGACTGCCTCTTTCGACCGACCATCACAAGGCGGCTGCGGAAGCGTTTCAGGCGAAATTCGCCCGTCAGCTCGAGCGGCGCACCGGAAACTATTTGGACGGCTCAAAAATTCGCGCCGAATATGATCGGTTCCTCACGGAATTCAAACGCCGCGCGCCGAATTACACGCTCAAGCAGTTTGAGAGCGCTATCTATGAACAGTTCGCCAAGCATCAGGAGGCTGACCTGGCGCTCGCCTGGTCGCGCACGCGCGCGACGGAAGACTTTCACAAGATTCTCGCGGCGGATGTTTATGTCCGCAGCCGCGCCGCGCAAAAATGCCTGGTTGCGGCGAATGAATTCGGTTGCCTCGCGAATGAGGAGGTTAATCGCTTTGAAGATCTGATCGAGCGCGATCTCAATCTCGCGATCCAGTTTCCGCCGAGACAATTGGCGGCGAACGGCCAATGCCTGACGGCGAGCCCGGATGCGAGCGTTGCGCTCGCCCCATGCGCTGACGGCGCCGCGTCGCAAGGTTTCGCGCTGACAGTGTCGCGCAGGCTTGTCCAGGATGGTCGGTGCCTTGCGCTAGGAGATGGCGAATTGCGGCTTGATCCGTGCGACGACGGGGAAGCGGAAGTCTGGGCTGTCGTTGAAGACGATGATGAGCCGAACCGCGTTCAGTTGCGCAACGGCATTCGCCGCGCGCAATGCCTGATGCTGCGCGAGGGAACTGTGACGACGGCCGGCGTCGGGTCGGATCCTTGTCAGATCAATGAAATCCGCTGGGACGCCTTGTGATTGACGGCGATCGCAAGCGTCGCGCGCGAAAGGCGATTGCCGCTCTTGCCGCCGTCTTCAGCCTCGCCGCGACGCCGGCCGCGCCGAATGACCCGACAATCACTTTCATCGACAGCGGCGCCGGCGATTGCATTCTCTTGCAATGTCCGGCGCCGAAAGCGGCAAAAGGCCCGACGGTTCCCGGCGAGCATATTCTGGTCGACTGCGGCACGAACGGTAAGTACCTACGCAAAGGAACCGGAGCGAGCGGGGAGTTCGAGAGCGTTGTCGCGACGCCTTTCGCCTCGGCGATCATCCGGTATCTTGAAGGCGAAACCCAGTCGAAATTCCGCGCCGCGCTGATCACGCATGGCGACAAGGATCACTCCAATATCCTCAACGCATGGCTGCAGGCCGCCGACAGGGCGGACCCTGCGGGCGCAAGCGCTTCAACGCCGATACAAGTCAACGGCAATCTCGAAATCGGCGAGCTGCTTCTCGGCGGCGTGACGGAGGATTATCCCTCCGAAGTCGCAGGCGCGGCGACGCCGTTCATAACCTACGCGATGGATGCGAAAAACAAGCGCGGACCATCCCTGCCCGGAACCTCAAAGGCGGCGGCGCGCGCGCCATCGCCGGGGCGGATCAAAAATGTCGAGCTGGTTCGCGATGCGGAACGAGGCGTCAAGATCGGCGAGGAGTCGAAGAAGCTTAAATGCGGCGCGGGCGACATGCGGTTTTATCCGCTGTTCATCGGCGATATTGAACCCGGCAAAGGCGTCGCAGGCGATCCCAACATCAGAAGCGCCGTCTATGTGGCGACATACGTCCAGGCGGCCGCCGCCAAGCAGAAGGAACGGCGCACGCATGTCGTTCTCACCGGCGACGCCTTGAATGAAACAGTGGAGAAAATCCTCAAGAACAGCGCCAGCGTCAGGGCGCTTCTGCATGATAAGAATGCTGACAATTATGTCGTTTTGAAAGCGCGCCATCACGGCAGCGACAAGCAGATTTTTCCGAGCAAGGAATGGCTCGACATGATCAGGCCGGACGCTGTCATTTTCACCAGCGGAGGGAAGTTCGGTCATCCGCGGTGCGAAACGGTTCAGCAAATGGCGAAATATTTCGGGGATAATGAAAAGCTCGCTAGCGGCGACGCCTCGTTCGAATTGGGCAAGAGCGTTTACTGCTTTAGCCGGGATTCGAGCGAATCCGGACCAATCGATCTGAAGAAGGCCTTCGGCGCGTTTAAGCGGAGCGCGCCCAATGGCGAATATCACACCACCTACAGGCCGGGGTCCGACCAGATCCGCACGGTGATGTTCAATTTCGCCAACCGGAATTGGGCGCACGGTCTCATTCCGCCGCAGACGGATTTTCTTGCAAAAACGGGCCTGCTTCATGTTTGCGCCCGCCGCCCGATGGGCGAACCGGCTGAAAGCGTCAGGACGAATCCGACCCGCCTGGAGGCGCGCAAAATGAACGAGAAAAAGGACGAATTGATTGCGCGCGCCGATGAGATCAAAAAGAATATCGACAAGGCGGCCAAACGGGAAAGACTGAAAAGAAGTCGGGAATTCGCCCGGCGCGCCGCCTTGCTGGCCCAGGCGGCGGCGATATCGGCCGAGCTTGAGCCGATGGCCGTCGACCACAAGAATCAGGTTCGTGAAACGCCGAATGACGAAACCTTGCGGTTCATCACCGATGTGGAAGCGGCGCTGGCGGCGGGAAAAGCGGAACTGGCCGCGCTCGCCAAGGAAGATGATGCGGGTTCAGGCGATAGAAAACGGAAGGTGAGCGAAATAAAAGCCGTCATTGACGGCCTTGCCGAAGACAGTCGGACATTGAAGCGCTGCCGCTTTGCGAAAATTGAGGATCGCACCGCGCAGATGGACGGCAAGTAAGCCGGCGCTCATCCCGCCAGGGCGTTTTTGACTTTCGCCAGCGCCGCCCTCTCCGCCCGATAGACGTCGCGGTAAAAGCCGGTGACGGCGTCGGCGACGGCGTCGCCTTTCAGCCGCTCCTGGTGCGCGGCGAGAATCTCGTCGGCGGCTTGAAGACCCGCGTCGCATCGCTCGATGGCTTTCAGAGCTTCCTCGTGCGGCGCGGCGGGCAAAAAGACGAGGCCGGCGATGCGGTCGGAGTATACGGACGCATCCGACGCCATCGCCTCGATGACGAGCGCGCGGAAGGCGCGCCGCCCGGAAGCGGTGAGCGAATAGGCGAGGCGCGCGGGACCGGGGCCGCCCTTTTCCCGTTTCGCATTGATCGCGCCGTCGCGCTCAAGGTCTTTCAGCGTCTTGTAGATGGTCGAGGCGCCGATTTCGGCCCAGCGCCGCATCTGCGTCTCCTGCGCGAATTTCTCCATCTCAAAGCCGTAGCGAAGGCCGATCGACAGGAGGCCGAGGACGATCATTTTCGGGTTCTGCATGGGGGGATCCGTTCGGGCGGTTGACATCTATTCTATCATAGAATAGATAGAGTCGCGTAGAGGCGAATAGGGGTCGGGCGATGAAATTTCTGAAAACGGCGATGGTCTTCTCCGTCGCGTTCGTCTTTCTGGCGGCGGGGGTTTCGAAATTCGCCGGCGCGCCCGGCGTTGTTGAAATATTCGAGCGATTCGGCCTGCCGCGTTGGTTCATGCTCGCGACGGGCGCGATCGAACTCATCGGCGCGCTTTCATTATTAGCGCCGGCGCGCCGCGCACGGTTTTTCGGCGGCGCGCTCCTCTCCGTCACGATGATCGTCGGCGCGGCGTTCCATGTCGCTTTCGATCCGCCGCCGGCCGCAATTCCGGCGATACTGCTCGCGCTGGCGACCGGCGCAATCGCCGCGGCGAACGCCGGCGGCAATGTCCGCGCGCCGGCGCATTAGGAAAACGGGGCGCATGGGCGACTATCTCTTCACCTGGGCGAATGATCCGCTCGGCTACGCGCATCTTGGGATTGCGCTCAGCGCGCTTCTTGTCGGGGCGATCGTCGTTTTCATGCGCAAGGGAACGCGGGTCCATGTTTTCGCCGGTTATGTCTATGTCGCTTCCATGCTGGGCGTGAATGCGAGCGCGCTTTTGAAATACGACCTCACCGGCGGTCCCAATCTTTTTCATGCGGCGGCGCTGTTCAGCCTTGCGACCCTTATCGCCGGCTATCTCGCCGCGCGGCGCTTTCGCCGGACCCGGCGGGTCGGCGACGCCGCGGCGCACGGCGCTCTGATGATATGGTCCTATTACGGTCTCGTCGTCGCGCTGGTCGCGGAAACCTTCACGCGCGCCGTCCCCTTCATGTTGCACGGCGAAGGCGGGTGGATCCGTTTTTCCGCGGCGCTCGGAATATTCATGCTGGCGACCGGCCTGTTGACGGACAGGCTGATCCGCCGGGAAATCGCGCGCGCCTTGCGTCGATAGGCGTCATTTCAGGCCGCCTTTGTCAGCGCCGCCAATCAAGCTAGACCCTTGTCCGCCGCGGCCTCTATGGCGGCGATATTGCAGGATCAGCGCTCCCCGAGAGGCGCAACGGAAAGGTTAAGGGCGGCATGCGACAGGCAGGAGGCGGTTTCGCCTGGGAACGCGCGCTGCTCATCGTCGCGCTCGCCGGCATCGCGCTCGGCTCTCTCGTCGCTGTCTCGATCCCGGCCGGCCTCGGCTGGGACTTCGCCAATTATTACGACGCCGGCCACAAGGCGCTCGTCGGCGAAACCGTCAATCTTTATGACGAACAAGCGCTGATCGACGGCCAACCGCCGCAGAGCAATATGCTGTTCCTGTCGGCGCCGATATCGAGTTTCTTTTACGCGCCGCTCGCGCTGTTCGATCCGCCGGCGGCGCTCTTCCTGTTCAAGGTTGAGAATGTCGTCGCGCTCCTGCTGGCGCTCGGCGTCCTCTTCTATTCGCTGCGCGCGCATGTGCGCGAGGAAGACCAGCTTTCCTTCGCCGCGCTCTTTTTCGCCGCCGCGCTGCTTTTTCAGCCTTTCTGGACTGTGTTTCGCGTCGGCGGCCAGGTGACGCCGACGATCATGCTGCTGCTCGCCGTCGGCGCGCTGTTTCACTCGGGCCGGCGCTTTGCGCTGTCCGCGCTTTGCTTTTCGATGATCGTGCTGATCAAGCCGGTCTTCCTGCCGGGCGCAGCCTTCCTCGCCTTCGCTTCGGGCCGGCGCTTCTTCATCGTTTCGCTGCTGACGGGGCTTTCGATCGCCGCCCTTTCCGTCGCGCTTTTGGGTTTTGACCTGCATCTCGCGTTCGTCGAGCGCATGCTGCTCGAAGGCGGACGCGCCTGGCCGTCGCATTACAACAGCGCCTTGACGAGCGCGCTCAATCATCTCGTTCCGGATCAGTGCGACGCGGCCGGTTTTTGCCGCGTCGGGGGACCGGCGGCGATCGCGTCAACGCTCATCCGGGCGGGCGCCGTCATCGCGCTCATCGCGCTTTACCTGCGCGCCTGGCGCGGCGGCATGCCTGAAAGCCCGCGCCTTCACCTCGCCTGGATGCTGGCAGCGATCCTGCCGGTCATGGCGACGCCGATCGTCTGGGCGCATTATCTCTCGGTCGTTTTCCTGCTCGTCGCCTTCATCATCGCCATGCGGCGCGAATTTGCGAAACCCGCGCTTTATCTCCTCGCAGCGCTTGTCGTCTTTTCCGTCGGCCAGAACCTCATTTTCATTCTGAAAATCGTCGCGATGACCGGCATGGACGGCCAGGGCGAGCAGATCGCCATGGGATTGTTCAAGAGCGTTCCCCTATGGCTGACGCTTGCGCTTTTCGTCGCGTATGGGCGTTCAATCATCAACGCCTATCGAACGCCGTCCTGGACGACTCTCGGCGACGATTTCGGACTGACCGGCGCCGCCGCGCGCCTTTCGGCCGATCCGCGCATCCGCTTCATCTTCACCGGCGGCTCGCTCGCCGTTCTCAACTGGCTTTTGCGTTTTCCGTTAAGCGCGGCGATGCCCTATGAGGCGGCGGTCATCCTGTCCGCGACCGCGATGACGGTCGTCGGATTTTTTCTCTATCGCGAATTCGTCTTTCAGTCGTCCTCGCCCGACATCAGACGGCAGATAGTTCTTTTCATGCTCGTCAGCGCCGGCGCCGTCGCCGTGACGGCGGCCGTCTCGGCGACCGCGAGCGATTTTCTGGAAGGCGTGGCGACGCTCCGGCGCGCCGAAGCCGAAGCCTTCGGCCATATTATCGGCATCGCCGCGGCGGCGGTCTGGAATTTTCTCGGACACCGCTATGTCACATTCGCAAAGAAAGCGGCCTGAGGGTCTTACGCGGCGGCTTTTTCAACCAGTTTCAGGAACGCTTCAGGCGTCGTCGCCTTTTCGATGTCGCGCGCGGAAACAATGACGCCCCAGTTTTTCGCAATCGCCTCATAGCGCGGCGCGCGCCAGTCGATGAGGCGCGCAAAGCCCCAGCGGATGAAGCCGTCCGGATCGACCTTGCCTTCGTCAACGCCCTTCGCGGCGAGATAATCTTCCCAGATGCGTTTCAGGAACGCCTCATTGTAATACATCGGCTTCGGCGCTTTTGCGAAACGCGCCTTGAGCGCTTCGGCGTGCGCGTCATCGCCCCTGATGAAAACGATGAGGCAGGATTTCGAAAGCGCTTTGAGGACCGGATCATTCGGATCGTCAGGCGCGACGACCTCGCAAATCGAGCCGCCTGTGTCGCAGATGAAGCGGTCATAGCCGTAGATCGTCTTCGCTTTTTCTATGAAAAGCGGCGTGTCGAGCAGGGCGGCGATTTCCGCCTCGCGATGAAGGCGCTGGCGGCGCAGATATTCTTCGAACGGGATGCCGCCCTTGTCGGGATCGCCCGGCTTGCCGAGCCAGGTCGACAGGGGCGCGAGATTTTCAAAAGTGATATTCGAGGAAATGTAGATTGAATCGCTCAACAGCATGTCGCGCAGCAAGGGCGCCTTCATCGCTTCGCGCTTGAACTCATCGACGATCGCCTCGCCGAGATAGCGCGTGCCGATGCGGTAATCGATCGAATAATGGAACCAGTTCGCCTCGCGGCGCAGCATGGCGCCGACGCGCGTCTTGCCGACGCCCGACATTCCCATCACCGCGATCGGCATTCCCGTCTTGTAGTCAGCCATCTCTCGCCCGCTCGCCGCCGAATTCTCCTTAGCGGCAAATCGAGCTTCGCGGCAATTCGTAAATCAATGGCGAGCGTCAGCCGCCATTGGCGCGGAAATTGAGGAATTCGCGGCGCGTTTTCGGGCCGTGCGTGGCGAAGGAGGGGTTCGGCCGTTCGAGATAGGCGTGGCGGCGCTGTTCAAGCGTATCGCGCGCGGCGCGCTTTTTGACCTCGTCGAGCGACACGCCGTAGGGCGTCGTCGCATTGAGGCCGAAAATCTTCGCCTTGAGGCGGCGCGTCAGTTCCGCATAGCCGTAGCGCTGGCGAAATTCCGGCGAGATTTCAAAGGCGCGAAAGGCCTGGATCTGGTCCTGGGGCGAGCCGTACCAGATCGAATCCGTTCCCCACAGAACATTATCCTCGCCGCAATAGGCGATGAGCTTGCCGAGCGCGTGCGCGGCCTGTTCCGGATCGCGCATCAGAAATCGCCAGGTGCTGCCAAGCTCGGCGTAGACGTTGGAATTCGGCGCGACGCCCGCATCGAGCAGCGACTGGCAAAGCACGTCAATCCCCGCCGCCTTGCCGGCGCCGGGGGTGAACGCCTCTTCTTTCGTCGGAATGTCGAAACCGGAATGATAGAGAATGAAATTGATGTCCGGATGGCGGCGCGCCGCCTCGCCGATATCGGCGCAGGTCGAATGTTCGAATGAATTCGGCCCGAAAGAAAGCCCCTTGTGGATCGCAATGTTCCGGACGCCGAGCTTTTTCGCTTTTGCGATCATGCGCTCGCCGACATCGTCGGTCATGTAAAAGCCTTTGCCGTCCGGTCCCCATTGCGTATAGGTCTTCCACGCCGCGATCGGAAACTCCGCGGCGAGGCGATCCATATCCTCGATATCGCCCGCCTGATTCGGATTGACCCGTCCGTGCAGCATCAGGCGATGATCGCCGTCCATCGCGTCGACGATGCGTCGCGTCGCATCCGCCTCTTCAATCGTCAGCGGCTCGTTTTCGCGCGTTGAAGGAACGAAACTCAAAACGATCATGTCGGTGTCTGAATCGAGGAAAACATCCTTGATGAACTCCTCCGGACCAAGGCATTGCAGCGCCTTTTCATTATCCGGTTCCGCCGCGATGCAGGCGTTTGGAAAGGCGCGAAAACCGGCGCGGCCGGCTTTCGCCGCTTCAAGCCAGGCGCCGTTAGGGTTCACATAATGGCCCTGCACGTCGAAGATGAATTCATCGCCGCCGAGCGCGTCGAGCGCAGCGTCGACGTCAAGCGCGGCTTCCTTGGGCAGCTTGAACGCGCCGCCTTTCTTGCCGGCCGCGGCGTTCGCCTCATTGACGGCGATGAGCGTCGTCGCCGCGCCGCAGGCGGAAATCATGAAGTCGCGGCGCTTTAGGCCGAGTTTTCGCGCATTGGCGTCCGCGTTTTTAAGCGCGTCGGCGTTCGCCGCGAGATTGCGTTTGTCGAGCGGCACGGGCGCGAATTCGCCGTTGCTCGTCGTATCGATTCGGATCGGCAGTCTCAAACCCTCCGGGTCGCGGTCTGTCATGCGTCTCGTCTCCTGAGTTTCAGACGAACGCTAGCATGGCGGCGCGCGGCGGCGCTGCGGTTTGTCGCGCTGACGGCTCGCTTCATCGCGCTGCGTC
>CALAZI010000226.1 GCA_937895955.1 uncultured Alphaproteobacteria bacterium
TCCGCGCCGCGATAGGCGAAGGGCAGATCGCCGCGCGACAGGTCCTTATAGCGGTCGCGCAGCATGCTCTGACGGTTCTTGAGAGACGTGACGCGCCCGTCGATCAGGACAGCGATCGGCCGGGTCGACGTTTCAAGCGGATCGCCGTCCCAGACGACGACGTCGGCGGCCTTGCCGACTTCAAGCGTGCCGTAGCGGTCGGCGACGCCGAGCATGCGCGCCGGATTGACGGTGAGCGCCTTCAATCCTTCCTCATAGGGAAGGCCGTTCGCAACGGCGTTGCCGGCGAGCTGCGGCAATAAACGAAGATTATGCGTGCCCGAGGGAGGATTGAAGAACGCGATATTGACGCCGGCGGCGTTCAGTTTCGCGGCGTTTTCAAGCGTCGCGCCGAGATCCTCAAACTGCGCCGGCAGGTTGAACATCGGATCGAGAACGACAGGGATATTCGCCGCCGCAAGCTCTGTTGCGACAAGATGCGCTTCGCTGCCGCCGATGACGATGACGTTGAGGCCGTATTGCGCCTTCACCTTTATCAACGTTCGCAAATCGACAACGCTGTTGGCGATGACGAAGAGCGGCTGCACGCCCTGCGCCACAGGCGCGAGCGCCTTGAGATCCGCGATCGACCAGCCGTTTTCGCGCGGGCGCATGATGAAGCCGGATGGGTTGGCGGCGTAGGCGCGCGCATCATCAAGGGCGCCGCGCAGCGCCGCCCAGTTGCCGAGGCGCGTGCCGCCATTATAGCCAAGGCCCGGCGCGCCCATCGCGACGGACTGGACGGCGTCAGCGCGAACGAGCGACTCGGCGCGGCCCGACAGATCGACAATCGCGCCTTTGCCACCGAACATTTTCGCGCCTGGCTCCGGCGCCGTAACCGCGCGGGTGACGCCGCCGGCGCGATTGATCGCGATCAGGCTCGATGCGGGATTGAAGGCGTCGGCGGCGTTCAGTCCCGCCGAAATTTCAAAACCGTCCTTTGAAGATGCGTCGTTCGCCTCTTCATCAAGACTGATTTCCTCAAGGCCGATCTGCGACCAGATCGCGAAGACCCCCGGCGTGACGATCCGCCCGTCGGCGTTGATGATCGTCGCGCCTTCGGGCGCGGTCAGGTCCTGGCCGATCGCCGCGACGACGCCGTCGCGGATGATGACGTCGCCATTATCGATGCGCCCGGCGTTTTCGCCGGCCATCGTATAGACGCGGGCATTCTGGATCGCGATTGTTTGCGCTGTGGCGGCGCCCCATAGCGCCGCAACAGCCGCTGACGCCGCTGCAAAGAGTTTCATCGTTTCGCTCTTGTTCTTCATTGTCCGGCCCCTCCGACAAAACCGTTTCCTTTCTGACCGATCTCAAAATCCATGCGCGGCGAACGCCTGGGATCGGCGGCGTCGTAAAGCACCGCGCCGTCGACAAAAACCTTTTCCGTTTTGGCGTAGACGGAGAAAGGATTGCGATCCCAGATCACGACATCCGCCATCTTTCCGACTTCGAGCGATCCCGTCTTGTCGGCGATCCGCATCGCCTTCGCCGGGTTGAGGGTGATCCAGCTGATCGCGTGTTCAGGGGTTATCTTCAGCCCCATCTTCACGCCGTCGGCCATCGCCTTGCCGGCTTCCTGATTGAGCCGCTGAATGCCGTATTCATCGTCCGAATGGATGATGGCGCAACTGTTCGGCTGCGCGTCGACAAGCGCCGCATTCTCGCGAACCGAATCATAGGCTTCCAGCTTGAAGCCCCACCAGTCCGCCCAGACCGCCGCGCAGACGCCGTTCTCGGCGAGCATGTCGGCGACCTTGTAGGCTTCAACGCCGTGATGGAAGGTCGACACCTTGTAGCCGAACTCTTTCGACATATCGATGACGAGCGCCATCTCATCGGCGCGATAGCAGTGCATGTTGACGGTGATGTCGCCCGACAGCGCCATCGCCAGCGTTTCAAGCTTCAGGTCGCGCGTCGGGGCTTCAGGCTCTTTTGCGTCATCCTCGCTTTTTTTAGCGTTTTTCTTCTCGCCGTTCTTGTCTTTCCGCTCGTCGAGTTCGTCCCAGTATTTTTCCCATTTGTCTTTATAGGCGGCGGCTTCGATCCAGGCGGCGCGATAACCGGCGAAATTGCCCATGCGCGTCGCCGGTCCGCCCTTGTCGCCATAGACGCGCTTCGGATTCTCGCCGCACGCCATTTTCAGGCCGTAGGGCGCACCTGGAAATTTCATCCCCTGCACCGTTCGCGACGGCGCGTTTTTCAGGATCGCCGACCGGCCGCCGAAAAGATTCGCCGACCCCGGCAAAATTTGCAGAGACGTGATTCCGCCGGCGAGAGCGCGCGTGAAGCCGGCGTCATGCGGCCAGACGGAATGTTCGGCCCAGACCTGCGCCGTGTTTGGCGCTGTCGCCTCATTGCCGTCGGACGTTGAGTCCGTTGCAGGAGAAGGATAATCGCCGAGATGCGAATGAATATCGATGACGCCGGGCGTCACCCACTTGCCTTTCGCCTCGATCACAACCGCGCCTTCAGGCGCCGCGAGGTCGGCGCCGCCGACGCCGGCGATCCTGCCGTTTTCGATCAGGACCGACCCGTTATCGATGCGCTCGCCCGCCCCCGTCAGAACGGTTGCGCCGCGAATGAGCGTCGTCGCCGAGGGATAAGGCTCATAGGTCGAGGGGAACGGGTCCGCCGCCCAGCGGCTTAGCGCCGCGTCGGCCTTGTTCTCCGTCCGGGTTTCCTTATCCTTCGCGCCGGCAGGCCCGGCTTGCTGGTCCGACGCGGCGTCGGGCGCCGTCGCTTTCTTTTCGCCGCAGCCTGCAGCCGCCAGAATGACGGCGAGCGTCGTCGCCGCGTAGAGTGGTGCTCGCATGTCGATTGTGACCCCAGTTAAAATGAAACCGGGGGCAGCCTAGAGCATTTTACGCCGGAAAAAAGCGCGGAGTTATGCGCAGTTTGAGATGAACGGTTCTCCAGACGCGACGAAAGGAATGAGATGAACAGGATCACCCGCCGCGGCGCTCTTTCTGTCGCGCTTGCGGCAAGCGCCGCCGCCTGCGCGAGACCCGCGCCGCGCACCGCCTATGACGCCGTTGCGGGCGAAACGGACGTATTTTTCGCGCATGGGGTCGCCAGCGGCGATCCGGGCCGGGACAGCGTCGTGTTGTGGACGCGCGTTTCGCCTTCCGGCGTCGACCGCATGACGGTGCGTTATGAAGTTTCGCCCGATGAGGAGTTCGCCTTCATAGCAGCCGAAGGAGACATCGAAGCGCGTCTCGACAATGATTTCACCGTGAAGACGCTGGCGACAGGGCTGCAAGCCGGCGCACGCTATTATTACCGTTTCAGGGCGGGCGACGCCGTTTCGCCGACCGGGCGCACCCGCACGCTTCCAGAGGGAAGCGTCGACGCCGCGAAATTCGCGATCATTTCCTGTTCGAATTATCCCTTCGGCCATTTCAACGTTTACGACCTTATCGCCCGCGATGACGAATTCGACGCCGTCATTCATCTTGGCGACTACATCTATGAATATGGCGGAGAAATCGGCGAATACGGCGCGGCCGAAGGAGAAAGGCTCAACAGGCCGCACGATCCGCCGCACAAACTCGTCTCGCTCGCCGATTACCGGACGCGCCATGCGCAGTACAAGACGGATTCCAGCCTGAAAGCGGCGCATGCGGCGCATCCCTTCATCACAATCTGGGACGATCACGAGGTTGCAAACGATACATGGTCCGGCGGCGCTGAAAATCACGATCCGGAAAAAGACGGCGAGTGGGATGCGCGCAAGCGCGCAGCCATGCAGGCCTATTATGAGTGGATGCCGATCCGCGAGCCTGAATGGGCGCCGGCGCGCGAAGCGATTTTCCGGTCGTTCTCGTATGGCGATCTGCTGACGATCGTCGCGCTTGAGTCTCGTCTTTTCGCACGATCGAAAAATTTCGTCTATGACGAGATCGTGCCGACTCTGACCTCGCCCGAGGCGGTCGCGAATTTCCGCGACAACATCCTTTGGTCGGCGGATCGAGAATTGCTGGGGGCGGAACAGCTCGACTTTGTTCGCAACGCTTTCAAATCTTCCAAAGACGCAGGACAGGCATGGCGGCTCGTCGCCAATCAGGTAATCATGGCGAAGGTGACGGCGCCGAATCTCGAACCGCATCTGACTGAAGCCGACATCGCCGAACTTGAGGCGCAATGGGATCAGGCGCGCGCCTTCGTCAAATTTTCAACGCTCGACCTGCCGACCAACCTCGACGCCTGGGATGGTTACCCGGCGGCGCGCGAGCGCTTTTACAACGCCGTCAAAGAGGCCAGCGATAATGACGGCCTCGTCGTCGTCACGGGCGATACGCACACTTGGTGGGCGAACGATCTTGTCGCGAAAGACGGCGAGCATGTCGGCGTCGAACTCGGCTGTCACTCGGTTACGTCGACATCGCCTTACCGAAAGGAATTTCTCGGCGGCAAGGGCGCCGAATACGCTCTGCTGACGGGACGCGATAACAAAGACGTGCGTTACATCTCGGGCGAGGATCACGGCTATATCGCACTGAGCGTAACGCGCGAAAAAATGGACGCCAGTTTCATCGCCGTTAATACGATCGAGACGCCGCACTATGAAGCGTTTGAAAAGGCCGGTTTCACGATCAGGAAATCCGGCGGCAAGGCGCAGTTCGCCGGCGTGCGCGGTCTCTCCCTGAAAGAACGCGCGGTGTTCTGAATGAGCAAGGCGGCGCTTATCGAATTCGCCCGACGCCTGCCGAAGGCGGAGCTGCATCTTCACCTGGAAGGCAGTCTTGAACCTGAAATGATGATCGCGCTCGCCAGGCGCAACAACGTTTCAATCCCGTTCAAGACCGTCGAGGAAGCGCGCGCCGCCTATCAGTTTGCGAAGCTCCAGGACTTTCTTGACCTCTATTACGAAGGAACGCAGGTCCTCAGAACTGAAGAAGATTTCTTCGACCTGACGATGGCGTATTTGAACCGCGTACGCGCCGACAATGTCCGCCATGTTGAGTTTTTTTTCGACCCGCAAGGACACGCCGAACGCGGCCTTCCCTTCGACGTCTCGATCAGCGGCATTCTGACGGCGCTCGGCCTTGCGCGCGCGCAATTCGGCATGACGGCGAAACTGATCCTCTGCTTTCTTCGCCATCTCGACGAAGAGGCGGCCTTCGCAACGCTGAACGACGCCGAGCCCTGGCTCGACAGAATTGACGCCGTCGGCCTCGCCTCATCCGAACTCGGCCACCCTCCCGGAAAATTCACCCGCGTTTTCGCGGCGGCGAAGGAGCGCGGGCTCAAGCTCTGCGCGCATGCCGGCGAGGAAGGCCCGCCGGACTATGTCCGCGACTCGCTCGATCTGCTGAACATCGACCGGCTCGACCACGGCAATCGTTCGCTGGAAGACGCGGCGCTTGTCGAGAGACTTCGCGCCATGGGCATGACGCTGACCGTTTGCCCGCTTTCAAACCTGAAACTCTGCGTCGTCAACGACATGCGCGCGCATCCGCTGAAACGGATGCTCGATCTCGGGCTGAAAGCGACTGTCAATTCCGATGATCCCGCTTATTTCGGCGGCTATATGATGGCGAATTTCGAAGCCGTCATTGAAGCGCTTGATCTCACGGCGGACGATGTGAGGACGCTCGCCCGCAACAGCTTCGAAGGCTCATTCCTCACTGACGGCCAGAAGCGCGCGCATCTGGCCGCTATAGATTCGATTCCCGCCTAATCGTCGTGAATGCGCGAAATCTTCGAGCCTTCAAGCGTCAGATTGTACATGAGCCCTTTGCCGTCAAAGACGAAGGCGACGATCGGCTGCGTCAGCGTCGTCGTATCGATCGCGCCGCCGGCGTCGAGCGTGATGACGGCGACGGAAGCGTCGACGCCGATTTCCCAGCCCTCGCTTGACCGAAATTTTTCGAGCGCGGCCGGATCGAGGAAGCAGATGATCTGACGGCGCGCCTGCGCGCCGAGCTGCAGGCCGATCGATGCGGCGGCCGTCGAGTAATAGGCGACAGTCTTGCCGCCGATCCTGAGCGCGCCCTGCCCGTATTCGCCGCCGATGCCGATGCCGGCCTTTTTGACGGACGGGAAGACGAGAACGCCGGCTGACTTGGCCAGGACCGTGTCGGCGCCGCTGATCGTATCGCGAAACTCGGCGAGCGCGTTGTCGACCTTCCGGTCGATCTTTGCCGGCTTTGCAGCTTCGGCCGCGCCAGAGAAGGCGAAGAGAGCGACAGCCGCGACGACAATAAAGCGGTTGATGAATAAGGCGCGCATAAACCCTCCTGACTGATTGCGGGCGATCATTCGCACGATCGCTGTCATTCTCGTTAATTACTGCGCTGAATTGCAGCGACCGGCAATCTCTGTCGAAAAGTTAAGGGGCGCCGGCGTGGGCTAACGCGGCGCGAAACGCTTCAAGGCGCGGGGCGTAGCGCGCCTTCATCGCGTCCAGGATCGACGCCGGCGCCTTTTCGGGCGAACCGGCGTCAAAGGGCGGCGCCGGGTCGTATTCAAGGCTGAGCTGTATCGCTTTGGCGACATCTTCGCCGGCGATCTCCGCCGTCGCAGTCAAAGCGAAATCGATACCTGCCGTGACGCCGCCGCCGGTAATCAGATTGCCGTCGCGCACGACCCGCGCTCTCACTGGCGCAGCGCCGACTTTCGCAAGCTCGTCGTGATAGGCCCAATGCGTCGTCGCCTTTTTGCCCTTCAAGAGACCGGCGGCGCCAAGAATGAACGCGCCGGTGCAAACGCTCGTCACATATTTCGCCCGTGCGCCTTCGCGTTTGACGAATGTCATAAGCTCATCGTCAAGAATGGCGTCATCAACGCCGAACCCGCCGGGAACGCAGATGACGTCGGCGGGCGGGCAGTCGGCGAATGCGCAAGTTGGATTGAACGTCAGCACGCCGTCGCTCGGAACCGGCGCCGTCGTCTTCGCGGCGAGATGAATCTTTGCGCCAGGCAGACGCGACAACACCTGCAGCGGGCCGGTGAAATCGAGCTGGGTTAGGTTCGGAAAAAGGATGAAGACGATGTTCATGCTTTCCATCCGGCGATGATCTCCATCACGTCTTCGATCGCCCGGCCTGATCCGTCCAGCCACTTTTGCGTGGGGCCGCGCCAGCGATGTTTCGACCAGTCGACGGCGCCGTTTTTCTTGAACGACACGCCCTCTCTCTTCAGCCGCCGGCGCTGTTCCTCAGCGCCCGAATGATCGGCCATCGCGCCTGAGGACGTAATGATCCGATACCATTTGATGTCGGCAGGCGCCGTCCGCATCGCGCGCGCAACCTGACGCGGGCCGACGCCCGGGATAAGGCTTGCGATCATGCCGTAGCTTGCAACTTCGCCTTTCGACACTTCGCGGATGAGCGCGTAAATGGCTTTGTAATCGGGCGCCACTTACGCGACTTCGAACAATCCCGCTGCGCCCATGCCGCCGCCGACGCACATGGTGCAGACGACGTATTTCGCGCCGCGGCGTTTTCCCTCGATCAACGCATGACCGACCATGCGCGCGCCCGACATGCCGTAAGGATGGCCGATCGAGATCGCGCCGCCATTGACGTTCAACAGCTCGTCCGGAATGCCGAGCTTGTCGCGGCAGTAAAGAACCTGCACCGCGAACGCCTCGTTCAGTTCCCAAAGGCCGATATCGTCCATCTTGAGGCCGAATTTCTTCAGAAGCTTCGGCACGGCGAAGACCGGGCCGATGCCCATTTCATCCGGATGCGTGCCGGCGACCGCCATGCCGCGATAAACGCCGAGGGGCGACAAGCCGCGCCTTGACGCTTCCTTCGCCTCCATCATTACGGCGGCCGATGCGCCGTCCGATAATTGCGAGGCGTTGCCCGCGGTGACGTGCTTTCCTTCGCTGACTTTCTGACCGCCCTTGAAGACCGGCTTTAGCCCTTTGAGCCCTTCAAGCGTCGTTTCCGGGCGATTGCCCTCATCCTTGTCGAGCTTGACGTCGACATCAGAGCTTTCGCCGGTTTCCTTGTTGACGAATTTCATCACTGAGGCGAGCGGAACGATTTCATCGTCGAACTTGCCGGCCTGTTGCGCGGCGTGGGTGCGCTGTTGCGACTGAAGCGCGTATTCGTCCTGCGCGTCGCGGCTGACATGATAGCGCTCCGCGACGATCTCCGCCGTCTCGATCATCTGCATGTAAGTTTCGGGAAGATTCTGCAGGAGCCAGGGATCGGGCCGGACGAACATGTCCTTTGTCTGATTTGTCGAAATCGATTCAACGCCGCCCCCGATGACGACATCCATATGGTCGGCGACCACCTGTTTCGCCGCCGTCGCGATCGCCATCATGCCGGAGGCGCATTGCCGGTCGAGACTCATGCCCGAAACGCCGATCGGAAAACCGGCGCGCAAGGCTGACTGGCGCGCGACATTCTGGAACGCCGTTCCTTGCTGCAACGCGCAGCCCATCACGACGTCTTCGATCTCTTCAAAATCGACTTTCGCGCGTTCGGCGGCGTGCTTGATCGCATGCGCGCCGAGCGCCTGGGCCGTCGTCGCATTATAGGCGCCGCGATAGGCTTTGCCGATCGGCGTTCTGGCGGTTGAAACGATAACGGCTTCGCGCATGGCTTGTCCTTTTCTATTTGCCGGCGAAGGCTTTCGCCTTGCCGAGGAAGTTCATATTCGGTCCGCCGCTATTGTCGTAATAGACGACCGTCGATTGATCGGAGATTTTATCCCAGTTGGCGGCGATGTTCTCCGGCGTTTGCTCTGAGGGCGGCAGATAAACGCCCTCCGTTTCGGCGACATAGGCGCGCGCATAACCGCCCGCCGCGCAAGACACGATTGCGCGAGACGGCGCATCGTCGCTGACGAGGAACAAACACGCGGCGGTAATCGCTTCCGGCGTCATCATTTCAAGGAATTGCTCCGGAATGCCGATATCCTCGGTCATGCGCGTGCGCGCCGAGGGCGACAGAAGGTTGACGCGGATGTCATATTTGCCGCCCTCGAGATGCAGCGCGTTCATGAACCCGATCATGCCGGCTTTCGCCGCGCCGTAATTCGCCTGGCCGAAAATGCCGTAAAGACCGGATGGCGATGAGGTGCAGACGATTCGGCCGTATTTCTGCTCGCGCATGATTTCCCACACGGCTTTCGTGCAAAGCGCCGTCCCGACAAGATGCACGTCGATGACGAGGCGGAAATCGTCCATCTCCATCTTCGCGAAGGTCTTATCGCGCAGGATGCCGGCATTGTTGACGAGAATGTCGACGCGCCCCCACTTTTTCATCGCGGCGTCAACCATGCCCTCGACATCCGCGTCCTTCGTCACATTGGCGCCGTTCGCGATCGCCGCGCCGCCCGCATCGACGATTTCCTTCACGACGATTTCCGCCGCCGACAAGGATGCGCCCGTGCCGTCGCGCGCGCCGCCAAGGTCGTTGACGACGATTTTCGCGCCGCGCGCGGCGAGCGCCAGCGCATGAGAGCGGCCGAGGCCGTTGCCGGCGCCCGTGACGATGGCGACTTTTCCGTCAAAACGAATGGACAAGAGAAACTCCCTACTTTGAATGAACGATAATGAGCGTTTTCACCGAATTGGCGATGAAACAATGTTCATGCGCGTCGTGATGCATCTTTTTCAATGTCGCAGCATCGACCTCGACGCCCGGCGCAAAGGTTATTCTGGGATGCAGATCAACAGACGTCACGGCGAGCTTTCCCAGCGCGTTCTTGTCCATATGACCAACGGCGCGATCTTCGTAGGCGTCGACGACAAGTTTCTTCTTCGCCGCAATCGCCAAGAACGTCAGCATGTGACAGCTTGAAAGCGCGGCGACGAACGCCTCTTCCGGATCGACGCGGTCCTTGTCGCCCTTATAGGCGAGCGCGGCGGAGCCGGGCACGGTCACGCCGGCGTCGAACTTCCACTCGTGCCCGCGATTGTAGTGATCATAGGCGAAACTCTCCGTTTCGCGCTTCCAGCTGATCTCCGCCACATGTTCCGACATAGTCTGTCTCCGCCTATTCGTAGGCCCAATGATATTCGTCGACCTTGCGCCGCGCCGCCGACCATTCCGGCTTGATCTCAGCCGCTTTCCTGAAGTCGGCGGCGGCGTCACGAAGCCTGTTCTGTTGTTCCTTCGAAACGCCGCGCCAATAATAAGATTCTCCGAGGCGATCGGCGCCCATTTCAATCGCAGAGGTGAAATCAGCCTCAGCGTCTTCATACCGGCCGAGGTGCGACAGGACGATGCCGCGAAAATAATAGGCGTCGCCGTCGTCCGGCGCCGCATCGACAACGGCGTCGCAGGCGTCAAGCGCGTTAACAAGATCCTCGCCTGATGCCGCGCCCTCGCTGCAAGCGACGAAATCGGACTTTTCGATTTCGATCTCCCCGGTGATTGAGAATTCCTGTTCGGACGAGCGTCGGGACTTCTGCTTCTTCGGAATCTTATCGCTGAATGTCGGCCGTTCGGGAACGTCGAGGGTCTGGAACGCCGCCGCAGTCGACACGCCGATCATGACGACCGCGCACCCTGCGAATACCGCGCCCCTCAACATGAACCTTCGCTTTGCATATCAAATAGCCGTCAGACGAACTGCATCGACAGCCATTCGGCCATCAGCGCCGGCTTTTCCTCGCCTTCGATCTCTACTTTCACGGCGTATTTGAATTGCCACTGTCCGGGCGTCTTCTGATCCGCGCTCATCAGGGTGAAGTGGCCGCGAATGCGCTTGCCTGATTTCACCGGCGCCATGAAACGCACTTTGTCAAAGCCGTAATTGACGCCCATCTTGACGCCTTCAAGCACCAGCAAGGAGTTCTTGGCGAGATGCGACAACATCGAGAGCGTCAAAAAACCGTGCGCGACCGTGCCGCCGAACGGCGTTTTCGCCGCCGCTTTCGGATCGACATGGATGAACTGATGGTCCTCCGTGACATCGGCGAAAATGTTGATCCTGTTCTGGTCGATTACCGACCAGTCGGAAACGCCCGTCTGTTTGCCGATCCAGTCCTTCACGTCTTCCGGTCTTACGCTTTTCATCGAATTCTCCTTAATAGCCGCGCATGCGCGCAATGCGTTCAGCGTGATAGGCGCTGTCGCCGAACATTTCCTGCGCCACGCGAATGCGTTTCATGTAAAGGCCGATATCATATTCGTCGGTCATGCCGATGCCGCCATGCATCTGCACCGCTTCCTGGCTGGCGAGCTTGGCGACTTCGCCCGCCTTCGCCTTGGCGAGCGAGGCGGTGACGCCCGCCATGCCGAAGGCGTTGTCGAGATCCTGAAGCGCTTTCAGCGTCACGGATTTGACGAGCTCGATTTCGCAATAAAGATGCGCCGCGCGATGCTGCAGCGCCTGGAAAGATCCGATAACCTTGCCGAATTGCGTGCGCTCCTTGAGATACGTCGTCGTCATCTCGAACGCCTGCTGCGCGGATCCGGACAATTCTGCGGCGAGCCCGGCGCGACCCGCCGAAAGAACCCCTTCAAGCGCCGCGTGGCCGTCATCAAGCTCGCCGATAACGTCTTCGCCGGTGACGGCGACATTCTCGAAATTGACGCGCGCAGCGTTGCGGCTGTCGACCATGATCGTGCGCTCGCGCTCGACGCCCTTTGCTTTCGCATCGACAAGGAAGAGTGAGATGCCGGCTTCTTCGCCCGGCGATCCGGCGGTGCGCGCCGCGACGATCAGCTTGTCGGCGACATGGCCGTCGGCGACAAATGTTTTTGAGCCCGAAAGCTTAAAACCATTGCCGGATTTTTCCGCCTTCATCGCCGTGTTCGCGGGACCATGCTTTCGCCCCTCATCAACGGCGAGCGCCATGACGATGCCGGCGGCGGCGATCTTCGGCAGATATTCCTGTTTCGCCGCATCATTCGCGAATTTGTTGAGCGCCGTCGCGGCGAGGATCGACGTTGACAAAAAAGGCGAGGCCGTCAGCGTACGGCCCATTTCCTCGGCGAGAACGCCGGCGCCGACAAACCCGAAACCGGAACCGCCATGTTCCTCATCAATAAGGATGCCGGACCAACCCATCTCCGCCATTTCTTTCCAGAGCGCGCGGGAAAAACCCTCCTCCGACCGTTCGTCGCGGAGCTTCCTCAAGGCTGATGCGGGCGCTTTTTCATCCAGGAACCCGCGCGCTGAATCGCGCAGCATTTCCTGTTCTTCATTAAGGATGAGGGGCATGAAAAGCGGCCTTTCTTTGCGAATAGTAGAACAAGATGATTTCAGTTGAACAGTCGCCGTCAAGCGCCGCGCCTCGCCGCCGCCGGCTTGACAGCCTCAATGCGTTTGAATTCCGGCGCGTCAAAAAGGCCGGGGTCTTTCAAATACGCACGGAACATATCCGTCGCATCCTCTCCCCAAAACAACCGGCCATCCAGAAAAAGCGTCGGCACGCCGAAAACGCCGCGTTCGATAGCGTGCGCGGTCGACTGTTTCAGCTTTTCTTTCACCGCGGGATCGCCGGTTCTCGTCTCAAGATCGTCAACGCCAAGCTTTTCGCCAAGCGCTGCGAGACTGTCGGCGGATTGACCGTCATTGCCCTGACCCCAGACATGACGATAGATGATCTCCACCACCTCAAAACCCGCACCTAAAGACAAGGTGAGGCGCAAAAGCGCAAGCGGATTGAACGGATGCCTGGGCGGCATAAGAAACGGCACGGATCGCGACTTCGCCAGCCAGTGAGCCAGGTAGTATGTATGCCGCGCTTTTGAAGGGATCTCCGCCGGACCTTTATGACCCCAATGATCAAGCAACGCCGCGAACAGGATCGGTCGCGGGCGGATGATTTTTTTCATCTCACTGTCAAAGCGCGCCAACTGAAGATATGGAAACGGCGATACGTAATCGAAATACCAATCGACCGTTCGGCTCATTTCCTTTTCCTCCCGCCAGACCGCAACCAGGCGCGCTCGCCGTCCGCCTAGGCGTCCGGCAGTTCGAGAATGCGTTTTGAAATGATGTTGAGCTGCACTTCCGACGTGCCGCCTTCGATCGAATTGGCTTTGGTGCGGAGCCAGCCCTTGGCGAGCTTGCCGTCGTCCGACCGCTCGCCTTCCCATTCAAGGCCGTCAGAGCCGGAGGCGTCCATGAAAAGCTCGAAGCGGCGCTTGTTGAACTCCGTGCCGTAATATTTGAGCATCGACGACTTCGCGCCCATCCCCTGCCCGGCTTTCGCTTCGTCCTTCAACCGCTCCATCGTCAGGAGAAACGCCCAGCCGTCGACTTCGGCCTGCGCGACTTTCGCGCGCAGCATCGGATCGTTGAGGCGGCCTTTCTCATCGACGCCGACATAATGCGCCGCCATCTCGCCAATGCCGCGGCCGCCCGTCAAACCGCCGCCGCCCGCGCCGATCATCTCGCGCTCATGCGTCAGGAGATATTTGGCGACGTCCCACCCGCGATTAATCGTTCCGACAATCGCATTCACGCCGGCGCCGTGCTCCTTCGGCACGACGACATCATCGAAGAACGTCTCGCAGAAGGGCGACTTGCCGGAGATCAGCTTGATCGGTTTCGTCGAAACGCCCTTCGACGCCATGTCGATCAGAATGAAGGAAATGCCGTCATGTTTTGCGGCTTTCGAATCGGTTCGAACGAGAACGAAAATCCAGTCGGATTCGTCGGCATAGGACGTCCAGATTTTCTGTCCGTTGACGAGCCAATGATCGCCCTTGTCCTCGCATCTGCACTGAAGCGAGGCGAGATCGGATCCGGCGTTCGGTTCGGAATAACCCTGGCACCAGCGGATTTCGCCGCACGCGATCGGCGGCAAGAACATCGCTTTTTGCTCATGCGTTCCATATTTCAGGAGCGCCGGGCCGAGCATCCAGATGCCGAAGCTTTCCAGCGGCGAGCGCATTTTCATCTTGCGCATTTCGTCTTTAAGGATTTTGACTTCCTCTTTCGAGAGGCCGCCGCCGCCATATTCCTTCGGCCATGCGGGAACAGTCCAGCCTTTCCCGGCCATGCGCTCGAGCCAGATTTTCTGCGCCTCGGATTTGAATTTCCAGTTGCGCCCGCCCCAGCAGATGTTCTCTTCGCCGCCGGCGCCGTCGCGCATTTCCTTCGGGCAATTGGCGTCGAGCCATTCCCGCGTTTCCTTCCGGAAGGCTTCAAGATCGCTCATCGAACGCTCCTTACCAGTTCCTGACCTCTGTTCGCCGGGATCAAACGCCGGCGCGCGCCGCAGCGCAACATTCTTGCGCAGTCAGCGGCTTACGCGCTCCAGGCCGGCGGATGTTGAAGCGCGATGCGACGGATCGTCTGCTTGTCGAATTTCTCGGTGCCGAGTTTGAGCAGCGGCCCGGGCGAGAGCCAGATCCTTTCCGGCAGTTTGAACCCCGCCAGTTCGCCGCTCATGAAATCCCGCAGCTCTTTCGGATCAAGGCTTGCGCCCTCCTTCGGATAGAAGACGAGGCCGACACGCTCGCCAAGCGTCTCATCGGGAACGGAAAAGACGATCGCCTGGGCGACGGCCGGGTGCTGATAGGCGCGCGCTTCGACCTCGAGGCAGGAAATGTTTTCGCCGCCGCGGATGATGAGATCCTTGATGCGGTCGACAATATAGAGAAAGCCTTCCTCGTCGAGACGGCCGACATCGCCCGTTCGAAACCAGCCATCGGGCGTAATCGCCCGTGCCGTATCCTCCGGCAGGTTGAGATAGCCGCGAAAGTTCGCCGCACTGCGAATCCAGACCTCGCCGACTTCGCCGGCTGCGCAATCGCCCTGCCGGCCGACGATTTTGATATCGGTGACAGGCGGCAGAGCGCGCCCGGTTGAATCGGGGCGCTTCTGGTAATCGGCAAGCGAGATGACGCAGCCGGCCGCATTCGTTTCCGTAAGGCCGTAGCCAGAAGATGGGTTCGCGTTTGAAAATTTTTGTTTGAGCTTCTTCACCTGTTCGGGCGGGCGCTTGGCGCCGCCGGAGCCGATATCGACGAGGGTCGGCATCGGCGTTGAGCCCGCCGCGTCGATCAGCTCGTAAGACTGGCTCGGAACGCCGACGAAATTCGTCAGGCGGTATTTGTTGATCAGATCGACCGCAAGTTCTGCGTCCCAGCGATACATGACCGCCATGCGCCGGCCGGCGATCCAGGACAACATGAAGATTGCGTGCGATCCTGTCACATGGAAGAGCGGGATGCCGAGCAGAATGCCCGGATCGTCGCCGAACAGCGACACGCCGCCGCGCGCATCCTTAATCGCCATGGCTACGAATGACCAGGAAAACAGCGTCGACAGCGCGCCGCGATGGGTGAGAATGACGCCTTTCGGATTTCCCGTGGACCCCGACGTGTAATAGATGGCGAAATCGTCATCAGGTTTGATATCGACCGTCGGCGTCGCATCGGAAGGCGATTTGCCCAAAAGGTCGGCGTAACGATAATCGGCGGCGCCCCGCTCCGTCCTGACGGCGATCAGGGTCAGGCCGAGATCGTCCTTGAACGGACTGATATAATCGAGGCGCTTGTCGTCGACGAAAGCGATTCGCGCATCGCTGTCTTTGAGCGCGTAGCGCAGCTCTGCGCCTTTCCACCAGGCGTTCAGCGGCACCGCGACGGCGCCGAGCGAAATGATCGCCATATAGGCGGCGCACCATTCGGGATAATTGCGCATCGCGATGGCGACCCTGTCGCCCTGTTTTACGCCGAGCCCCTCTGAAAGCGCGTTCGCCAAGCGGCATGATTCGGACCAGAGCTTCGCGTGCGTCCAGGTCTCGTCTTCGTAATAGAGAAATTCCTTCTCGCCATAGGTCGCGCCCTGCAGGAAAAGGCCGACCAGGCTTGGCGGCGCATTCTCGAAGACCCTGTATGCATTGCCGCGGATTGTCGCTTCGCCGATCTTGAACAGGGGATTTTCGACGAGGAGCTTGTAGGCGCTCGCGGCGATCTGCTCGGTCGTCGGATACGCGGCTTGCGACATGCGTGAGGGTTCTCCCTTTGAACGGCCCTGACGTCTTGTAGCCGACCGCACCGGCCGCTGAAACCGGTCAGCGCAGCGGGCGCGCCGTCGTCAACGCCGCGCGCCGCGCCGCCTGAGCATCGACTGCGCGAAAGACAGGGTGAGGCGCTCGACGCCGTCCGGTCGGTTTTCAAGCGACCAGAGAGCGATATGCGTCGCGCCGAAAAGAATGACGCCGATCAGGATGTCGACGGACAGCCTTATGACCGGCGCCCAGTCTGCGGCGAAGCCAACTGCGTGAAGCGCGATGAGCCCGGCGGCCATGGCGATCGACGCCGAAACCGAGCGCCTCACCCGCCAGACCGGCCGCGCCATGCTCTCGCCGCTGATGCGGGCGTAAAGCCCCAGATTGAGAATGATATGAATGACGCCGCACAGCGCGACCGCCCACGCCGCGCCCAACAAGCCGTGAGCGAGAGCGGCCCAGAGGAACACCGGCGTTCGGATGAAAAAGAAAACAAGTTCCCGAAGAAAGACAAAGCGCGTAGAGCCGAGCGCCATGGCGAAATACTGCGTCGCGACGAGGGGCATCTGAAGCCCCATGACCGGCGCGATGATTTGGATGACAGGCGCCGCCTCACGCCATTTCTCGCCCAGGAGGACATGGATGAAGTCGCCGGCGATGAAAGCGAAACCGATCGCCGCCGGCGTCGCGATCGCCGCCATGGCTTCGACGCCAAGCAGGAAAGCCTGATTGGCCCGCGGCGGGTTCTCCTGCAATTCGGCGAGCCCCGGATAGAGGGCGCGCGTCGCCGGATAGGCGATTTCGCGCGTCGGCAGTTCGGCCAGTTGCAGGCCCATGAAGAAGTGGCCGGCGCCGGTGACGCCGATCACGCGCGCAAGAATGAGGGAATCGAGCTTGTTGTTGAGCGCGGCCATCAGTCCGACGCCCGTCAGCCATCCGGAAAAACCGAGAATGCGCCTGAATGAGACGAGAGAGAAGCGCGGCAAATAGGGGCGCAACTGATAAGAAAGCGCGAGATGGACCGCCGCAGTCGTCGCAAGGCCAAGCAGGATCGCCCAATAAGTCTTGAAAATCACCGCGACCGTAATCGAAACGATAACGCCGGCGATCTTGTTCAGGACCTCGACGGTGAATTGTTTGGAGAAATCAAGCAGGCGCTCAAATTCGTAAAAGCGCGGATTGATGAACCCCGTCAGCAGCGGATAAAGCGCGACGCCCAGAAACACGAACATGACGCGCCGATCGTCATAAAAACCGGCGGCGAACGGGGCGACGGCGGCGAGGAAGACGGCGATCATGACGCCGCGCATGGCGGACAGCGTGAACAGCGTGTCGAGATCGGCGCGGCTCGCGTCGCGAAAGCGGATGACCGCCTGGCTGACGCCTATATCGCTGACGTTGACGAGGATCTGCATCGTCGTCAGCCCGATCGCGATGACGCCGAAATCCTCCGGCGCGAGGATGCGCGCCACGATGATCGTATTGAGAAACCCGAACAGCCCCATGACGAGACGCGCGCCGAATATCCAGCCCGCGCTGCGCGCAACGCGCGCCGAGAGGGTCGCTGTCCCATTCGGCGCGCTGGTCGGATTGGGAGAAAGGATCAAGGTCTCTCGCGGCGGTTCCTTAAACGGATGAGCCACCCTTAGACTGAGCCGTTCCTCCGCGGCAAAGGGGCCTTTGCGCCGATCGGGCGGCGCTCTTGCGCTCAGGCCCCGCGACGCTATGGTGCGCCGCCTTTCCCAAGGGATGAATGATGCCGCACGCCTCGGCCCTCATGACCGTGATGATCAACGCCGCCCGTAAGGCGGCGCGCGGCCTTGCGCGGGATTTCGGCGAGCTTGAAAGCCTCCAGACTTCGAAGAAAGGCGCCGCGGATTTCGTCTCCGCCGCCGATTTGAAGGCCGAACAGATTCTTTTCGAAGAACTTTCGAAAGGCAGGCCGAAATACGGCTTCATGATGGAAGAGCGCGGCGAGATCGAGGGCGCGGACAATTCGAACCGCTGGGTGGTCGATCCGCTCGACGGCACGACGAATTTCCTGCACGGGCTCGCCCAGTTCGCGGTTTCAATCTGCCTTGAGCGCGATCGTCAGCCCTATGCCGGCGTCATTTTCAATCCGGCCGCCAATGAGCTTTTCTGGGCGGAAAAGGGCGAAGGCGCGTGGCTTAACGATAAACGCTTGCGCGTGTCGGCGCGCCGCTCGCTCGACGAATGCCTCTTTGCGACAGGACTGCCGTTCAAGGGCGTTCCGGGCCGCGAGCGCGCGCTGAAAGAAGCCGACCGCGTTCTCGCAGAAACCGCCGGCGTTCGCCGTTTCGGATCGGCCGCGCTTGATCTCGCTTTTGTCGCGGCGGGGCGGTTCGACGCCTATTGGGAACGCGGGTTGAACCCCTGGGATGTCGGCGCGGGCGTCGTCCTCGTGCGAGAGGCGGGCGGCGTCGTTAGTGAAATCGAAGGCGGCGCCAAGCCGATGCATGCGGGATCGATCCTCGCCGCAAACGCGGAAATTTACGACACGGCGCAAAAGCTTCTGGCGAGCGTCAAATAAAAAAACGCCCGCCCGGGAGGGGAAGGGGCGGACGTTTCTTTATCGCATCGTCCGGGGGCGACGATGCGCTGGGGGCCTATGCGGCGTTCGACGCTTTCAGCACTTCAATCTTCGCGCCGTTCGAGTTGATCTCGATCTTGCGCGGCTTCATCGTCTCAGGCACTTCGCGGCGGAGTTCTATATTGAGCAAGCCGTTCGCAAGGCTCGCGCCGTCGACCTTCACATGGTCGGCGAGCTGGAAACGGCGCTCGAAAGAGCGGCCGGCGATGCCCTGATGGAGATAGCTGCGCGCGTCATCCGTTTCCGGGCGCGCGCCGACAATCTTCAGGGTGGTTTCGTGAATTTCGATTTCGAGATCGCCTTCGCCGAAGCCGGCCACCGCAAGCGTGATGCGATAGCGGTCTTCATCGACGCGCTCGATATTGTAGGGCGGATAGCCGCCGGCTTCGGATTTGCCGAGAGTGTCGAGCAGGTCGAACATGCGGTCGAAACCGACAGTGGTCCTGTAGAGCGGGGTCAAATCATAGCTGCGCATTTCTTTCCTCCTTCAAGAAGCAAGGGCTTTAAGGCCGACGCCGGCGCGCTTGCCGGGACGGGCCCATCGGAGCCGAACGGCCTCCGATGCTGTCTAGTTAGGGGCTCAAAACCCATGTTCAAGAGGTCGTCAGACGGGTTTCGACGGCGGCGGGGAGCATGCTACGACCGGCCGCCTAATCAGGAGGGAACATCGATGAAATTCACGACAATCGGGGCGTTTTGCGCCGCACTCGCCCTGGCCGCCTGCAACGGCGCGGGGCCGGATGCAGCCGCGCCGCAGGCCGAAACCGCCGCCCCCGACGCCGGCGCGCTCCTTGACGGCGCAATAGCCGGCGACCAGCGAACCGCTGAGGACCGCGCGCGCGACGCATGGCGCCATCCGAAAGAAACGCTTGAATTTTTCGGCGTCGAACCGTCGATGACCGTCGTCGAGATTTGGCCGGGCGGCGGCTGGTACGCGAAGATTCTGGCGTCCTATCTGAAAGCCGGCGGCGGCGTTTACTACGCCGCGCATGTCGATCCGGCGGCGAGCGAGAGAGCGGCCGAACGGGTCGCGCAATTCAAATCCGATTTTTCGGACGCCGAAACCTATGGCGACGTTCGCGTCACGGCGCTCGGCGCCGGCGACATCGCGCCTGCGGGTTCAGCCGATGTCGTGCTGACCTTCCGCAACGTTCACAACTGGCTCGGCGCCGACAAGGAGCAGGAATATTTCAACGATTTTTACAAGGCGCTGAAGCCCGGTGGCGTTCTCGGCGTCGTCGAACACCGCGCCGATGAGGATGCCGACGATAAGGACGGATCGAGCGGTTATGTGAAGGAATCGACCGTCAAGGCGCTCGCGGCTGCGGCCGGCTTTGAATTCGTCGGCGCATCGGAAATCAACGCCAATCCCGCCGATACGAAAGACCATCCCTATGGCGTATGGACTTTGCCGCCGGTGCGGCGTTCGGCCCCGTCAAGCGGACAGGCCGACCCTGATTTCGATCGCGCGAAATATGACGCGATCGGAGAAAGCGATCGCATGACGCTTAAATTCGTCAAGCCCGCGGAATGACGATCGATCATCCGCTCGCCCTTGGCGCCGAGAAAACATTCAGGCGCGGCTTCGGCGCGGTCTTGCGGATCGCGCCGGACGGCCTTCCCGCCTTTGACATCGACGGGCGCGGCGAGACTTGCGTGATCCGCGCGGCGTCTGACGCGATCCCCCAATGCCTGTGGCGCGCGAACGCCGAAACCTTGAACCGCATTTTCGAGGGCGGCCGGGCGCTTGAAAGCGCCTATCTTTCGGGGCGTCTGCAGATCGCCGGCGACATCAGCGTCATGGCGCGCCTTCTTCTGGAGAGCGCGCGATAGCCGACTTCATCCGCATTCCCTCAAATCCGACGCCGCCCCATGGCGAAGCTTTTGACTTTCGCGGCGCCGACGGCGGCGCCTTGCGCGCGGCGCTTTTTTCAACGCCGGGCGCGCGCGCGAGCGTCGTGCTTGTCTCCGGACGATCGGAATTCATCGAAAAATATTTCGAGGTGATCAAAGACCTGCAAAATCGCGGCTTCGCCGTCGCAACGATGGACTGGCGCGGGCAAGGCCTGTCGGAACGGTTGCTGCCGGTGCGCGAGAAAGGTCACATTCGCGATTTCGGCGTTTTCCGGTCCGATCTCAGCCTCTTCACCGATGAGGTCGTCCGCAAACGCCTGCCTGGTCCGTATGTCTTGCTCGCCCATTCGATGGGCGGCGCGCCGGCGCTTCAGATGCTGGCGGACGGCGACGAGCGTTTTTGCTGCGCCGTGCTCTGCTCGCCGATGACGCGCCTATTCGACAATGTGTTCAAGCGCCTCGGCGTTCGCGCGCTCGCGGAGACGGCGAGCCGTATCGGGCTTGCGCGCTACGCCATCGCCGGGACCAAGGAACATTCGATGGCGTTTGAAGGCAATGTTCTAACCTCTGATCGCGCGCGGCATGAACGCTTTCGCGCGCTGCAATCTGCGGCGCCGAACGCGACGATCCGCGAGCCGACCTATGGCTGGCTGCGCGCGGCGACCGAAGCGATGGACGATCTTCACAGGCCGGGGCGGTTTGAAACGCTGAAAACGCCGATCCTGATCGCATCGGCGGAGCGCGACCATCTCGTTCGGTCGAGCGATCATTCCTGGATCGCGAAGCGATCGCCGCTCATCAAATGCGAGACCATTAAAGGCGCGCTGCACGAGATTTTGATGGAGCGCGATGAAATCCGTGACCGTTTCTGGCGCGCATTTGACGCTTTCGTCGAACGGAATCTTGCGAACGGCGCGGCGGCGTCACAGCACCGCTCCGTCTGACATAATGACGCGAGCGTGAAAAATCGCCGTTTTCAGCCTGCTCCGTGTCGCATGCTCGCCGCAATCGCGTTACATTATTCAGGCGAGTCGGCGGCGATGAGTGGGCGTCTCCAAGGGCGCTTTAAAGCGAATCTTAAGCATCGCCGCATTAACCTTGTTGCGCGCCGAAGGCCGGTGCGGCGCGCCTAGGAAGCCGATCGTCTGAAAAGACCGGCGGGCGGGCGCGAGGCCCGGCCAGGCGATGGAGCGGATTGCTTAAGGGATTCAAGGCTGAACGACGAGTTAACCCGGGTGCTGGATGGCAAGCGCGGCAAGCCAGGCGCCGGATCTCTTACAAAGAGAGCCGGCTTGTTCTGAAGGATCGCAGTCCCACATGGAAGATGTGCGGAAGACGGCCATGGAGCGCGCGGTCGAACAGCCGGCGAGTGAGCAAATGAAGACGGATGTCGGCGGGATGTCGGCGCACAGGGGTTCTGAACGGGGCGGGGATCGGATCGATCCGCGCCTTTTTTATTTCCGGGCGCTCCTAGAGAGCGACCGGTTTTTCGGCGACGGCAGGCGTTCGTAAGCGGAACGCCGAAATGAGGAAGTGAGCGTGAACGACATGACGGACAATCTCGACGTATTCGACCTTTTCTCGGAGAGCTATGCGCGCGTGAAGCAGGAAGCGATGAGCTTGCGCGATTACCTGCTCGGCTGTCGCGACGATGAGATGCTTTACGCCTCTCCGGCCGAGCGGATGGTCAAGGCGATCGGCGAGCCCGAACTTGTCGACACGTCGAAGGACCCGCGACTGTCGCGCATTTTCTTCAACCGCACGATCCGCCGCTACAAGGCGTTTGAAGGCTTCTACGGCATGGAAGACACGATCGAGCGGATCGTTTCCTATTTCCGCCACGCCGCGCAGGGCCTCGAGGAAAAACGCCAGATCATCTACCTCCTCGGCCCCGTCGGCGGCGGCAAGTCCTCGCTCGCCGAACGCCTGAAAGACCTCATGGAGGTCAACCCGATCTACGTGTTGAAGGCCGGCAAGGAAATTTCGCCGGTTTTTGAAAGCCCCCTGGGGCTCTTCCAGTCGGACGATCTGAAAGCGCTTCTTGAAGACAAATACGGCATCGAACGGCGCCGCCTCACCAGCGTCATGAGCCCGTGGGCGGTCAAGCGCCTAGACGAATTCGGCGGCGATATTTCAAAGTTTGAGGTTGTTCGTCTCTTCCCGTCGAAGCTCCGCCAGATCGCCATCGCCAAGACGGAACCCGGCGATGAGAACAATCAGGACATCTCGGCCCTGACCGGCAAGGTCGACATCAGAAAGCTTGAGCATTTCAGCCAGTCGGACACCGACGCCTATTCCTATTCCGGCGGGCTTTGCCGCGCCAATCAGGGGCTTCTTGAATTCGTCGAGATGTTCAAGGCGCCGATCAAGGTTCTGCACCCGCTTTTGACCGCGACGCAGGAAGGAAATTATGTCGGCACCGAATCGCTCGGGCCGATTCCGTTCAACGGAACCATCCTCGCGCATTCGAACGAAAGCGAATGGCTGCAATTCCGCAATAACCGCAACAATGAAGCGTTCCTCGACCGCATCAGCGTGATCAAGGTTCCCTATTGCCTGCGCGTCACCGAAGAGCGCCATATCTATCAAAAGCTGCTGACAAGCTCAGAGCTCGCCAACGCCGCCTGCGCGCCGGAAACGCTTGATCTTCTCGCGCGCTTCTCGGTCCTGTCGCGCCTCAAGGAGCACGAGAATTCAAATCTCTATTCGAAGCTGCGCGTCTATGACGGCGAGAAGCTGAAAGATTCCGACCCGAAGGCGAAGACGATGCAGGAATATCGCGACGCCGCCGGCATCGACGA
>CALAZI010000227.1 GCA_937895955.1 uncultured Alphaproteobacteria bacterium
TGCCAGAATGCAATCCACGCAGCGATCGACATCATGATCCAGTAGACAGGGGTCAAGAGCGCAGCCGGGCTAAGCCGCCAGAGGCCGCGTTTGACCGGGGCGTAGGCTGCAAGGGCCATAAAAGACAGATTGGCGGCGGCTAGCGCCTGCGTTAAGGCCCAGGCGAGCGAGGAGGGAAGCGGGGCGAGCAAAGAAAGCCCGAATTTCCATTCCGCTATCAGCGCCGCCCACAGGAAAGGATTCAACAACGCCGCGGCGACGGTGCCGCCGACAAACAAGTCGACAGCCAGGATCTCGCGCCAGTCGCGCGGGGCCGCGGCTGCGTTTCGGTGAACCAGCCATGTTTGCATGAACCCCTTCATCCAGCGCGACCGCTGACGCATCCAGTTGCCGATCCGGCAATTCGCTTCTTCATACGTGGTCGTGTCGATGACGGCGGTGCGATAGCCTCGGCGAGCCAGACGCAGGCCGAGATCTGCGTCTTCCGTGACATTGTAGGGGTCCCAGCCGCCAACCTCGGCGAGGATATCCGTCCTGAAAATATTGGATGTTCCGCCAAGCGGAACCGGCGCGCCCAAATGATCCAGCGCCGGGAGGAAGTGATCGAACCAGAGGCAATATTCGAGCGTGAAAAGACGGGTCAGCCAGTTTTCATCCGGATTGTAATAATTCAATTTCGCCTGAACGCAGGCGAGATCGTCCTGTGAAGTCGCAAAAATTTCAGCTGCGATGCGCAACTGTTCGGGCTCCGGCTCATCTTCGGCGTCATAAATGACGATTAAATCGCCGCGCGCGCAGGCAAGGCCGTAATTGCACGCTTTCGGTTTGGTCTGCGGATGCGACGGCGGAATGATGACAAGATCGAATCTTTCGTCGAGCTGAAGGCGAAACGCCTCGTCGATGGTTTCTTGATCTTCTTGTTCAAGGAGAAGTTTGACGTCGATTTTTTCCGGAGGATAATCGAGCCGGGAGATCGCTTGCACGAGACCGGGCAAGGCATGCGCCTCTCGATACAGCGGCGCCAAAATAGTCACGACCGGAAGGTCGATCTCCCGGAGCAACGCCCTTTCGTATTTTGTTTGACCTGATCGCGCCAGAAGCGCGAGCCAGATTCTGACCCCGGCGATCATGATGAAACAACTTGACGCGAACAGCGTTGTTGCAGCCGTCGCAAAGGGCGGGAAGATAAGGAACGCCGCAATGGCGAAGGCTAGGATCGGCAAGAGACAGTTTAACGCCAGATTTTGCGGATCAATGCTTCGCGCGCTCTCCGCCGGCCATTTTTCGGCGAATTGTTTCGTGGCGACATCGCGAAGTTCGCTGGCGTGCCGGTTGCGCAATTCTTTCGAAAAAACCCGCTTGTCTGCGACGACGTCAAGCGGGCTCTCCTGGTCGCGCGTAGAGAGAAATCCCATACGTCCGTTTTCGATCCTCCACGGCGCGCGGCCGGATCGAAAATATTCCCTTAGCCTGTCGACCCGATTCGGAGGCCCTTGTTCCGGATGTTTTTCATTTACCTCTGACATCGCGTTGCGTCAGAATGTCGACCAAACGCCGGCAAAGTAGGCGGTTCCGGCAGTGATGTTGCGCGTTCCGAATTCCTTTCTCGCGCCGGCGACGATCGACCAGCGTCGCGCGGCATGCCAAACGATTGACCCCTGTCCCTTGTAAAGATCGAAATCGGAGAAACCGGGCGCCTCATTGCGAAGCGAAACGATCGACTGCCCTTCAAGCAGGATCAAAATCTTCCGGCTCGGCTCAATGCCGATCAGTAAATCAGCGCGAAGTTGATCGGCGTCTCCGCCGAAACGGCGCCGATACGCGAGCTCCGTAGTCGCAAAAACCTTCACCGGATCAAGGATAATGTCCCGGCCGTAAAGGCCGCGCGCCTCCATCTCCATATTCGGCGTCGGCGCGCCTGATTGCGCGTCGGCGGAAAGACGCCCGGAGCGGGCGAGGGAGATTTTTACGGCGCCGGCCGATCGGGTGCGCCGGAATATTTGGCGCTGCAGGTAGATCGACGTTTCATTAAACCCCGTTTCAGCGATGCGGCCGTTCAAGGAGTCGCTGCTGCTGACGCCGTACGATATGCGCCCGCCGGTCATCCAGTCAGGCGTTATTCCATATTCGACATAAGTATCCGTGTCATATCGCTGATATCGGCTGATTACGGTCTTCGATTGATAAAATTCGGCGGTGGTGGCGACGTATAGCCGGCCGTTATCCCGGTTCCAGGGACTTGCCGTCGCCGGCGACGCGCAAATTGCGGCGAGCGCAAACGCGCAAAGTCCGAGATGCTCCCCCATTCACCCCTATGACGCGACTGCGATGTTCGGGACCGGCGCAAGTCGCCGGAGACTCAACCTGAACGGTCAGCCTGAGGGCGAGACTATTTGGGACGGCGCGATGCGCCCAGCAATCAAGAGTTGTATTCTCTAGGATGCGGCAAGCTGGCGCACG
>CALAZI010000228.1 GCA_937895955.1 uncultured Alphaproteobacteria bacterium
TGTGAGATAGATCGTCAATTCGCCGTTGCCGCCCTCATCGCCGATGATCCATGAGCGGGATGCCGAGGCGCTTGGCCTTGTCGGCGAGGTTGTCGGTGACGCCCGAGCCGGGGAAGACAACGAGGCCGATCGGAAGCGTTTCGAGGAGAGCGTCGTTGCGCTTGAACGGCGCGGCTTTGCCGTGGCGTACCCAGTCCGGCTTGAAGACGATCTGCGCGACGTTACGATGGTCAGCCCAGGCGCTCGCGATCTTCTCGGCGCCGCGCGGCGTGCCGCCGTGGAGGAGCACCATGTCGGCGTGCTTGGAATGCACGCGGTCGAGCGCCGCCCAGATGCGTTGATGGTCGTTACAGTCGACGCCGCCGGCAAAAGCTATCTTCGTGCCCGCGGGCGTTAACGGTTCGATCTCGGCGCGGCGCTTGGCGGCGATGAAGTCGCGGCTGTCAATGATTGCGGCGGTCAAGGTGCGATGGCTCGTACGCGATCCGTTGCGCGGCCGCCAGCATTCGCCGAGATGGCGCTCGAACAGCGTGACCGCGGCATCGCGCATGAGTTCGTGGGCGTTGCGCCGTTCGATCAGCGATAGGCCCTCGGCGAGCAGGCGTTCCAGTTCGACCGAGCGGATTTCAGAGCCGTCCTGGTCGCGCTGGCTGCGGCGCTGATCGCTTTCATTTCGGTCAAGCGCGCGGTCGATCCGTCCGAGACTCAGGTGGAAGACATTGGTCAGCGACCAGAGGAGTGGTTGAAGGTCGCCTTCGAGCCGGGTGTCGGAGAGCGTCGCGACCATAGCGTCGAACATGTCGGCGACGGCGCCGTGGAGCGGCCCTGCTTCGGGGAGCGGTCTTGGATCAGGTTCGTCAGCGCCATCGCAGGTCCGGGGCCGATAGCCGTAGAGCTGAAGTTCTTCGAGCACCTGCGCGGTCGATGAAAGCGTCGGCTGTTCGAGATCGTGGGCGAGGTCTGTCATGGGATCGTCTCCTTGTCCGTCCCCGCGCGGAAGCGCTCGGGGCTCTATGGGCGAGGAAAAGGCCGGATCGGCGCGGGGCCCGCACCCTCTCGGGCCGCAGCAACGCGGAGGACGCCGGGACGAGGATTTGTTGTCGGCGAGGATGGCGGTTCGCTTTCACGCCCGCGCGCAGCGCGCCATCGAACATTCGCCGCCAGGGGAAGAAATCCTCGCCCCGGCGTTGCGGGGCCCGCGCCGATCCGGCACTCTCGCCTGATCATAATCCCCCGAGCGCTCCTGTGCGGGGATGAGAATGGCGATTGATCTGACCGCTGTGCTTCGATCGTCAGCCTGACGGAATCGATGATGCGCGAGTTGAAAGAGAGCACTGCCGATCGTCGTCGAGAAGCTGATCAGCGAGCCGTTCACGGAGTATCGAGACGCCCTCGGCGATCAAGTCGTCGTTGAAGTCCTTGCGCTCGGGTGCGAGGTCGATAACCACGATGCCGAGCGGCTCAAGCCGATTGCGTAGCCTCACCGCCGCGCTTCGGCCGGCCGCGTCTCGATCCATGGCGACGTAAAGCCTGCGCAGGTGCGAGGGCGAATTCCACGCTGCGAGGTGAGCGGCCGACAAGGCGGCGACCATCGACATGCTCGGCATCGCCATGCGCAGCGACAGGACCGTTTCGACGCCCTCGCCGACGGCCATGACGGCGGCATTCGGGCCGAAGCGAACGCCGTTGCCGGCGAGATCGCCCATGGCCTTGCGCATGATCACTCGAACGTCGGCGTCACACCGGCGAAGATAGGTGCGCATGACGCCGGTAATGCAGCCGTCATTGTCGCGGACCGCTGCAAGCATTGCTGGCGAGGCGTCCCGCACTGATCCTTCCAGCGTTCGATAGCAACTCGGATGAAACCGGATGGCGCTGCCGAAGATGTGCGGAGCAATTCCTCGGCCGTGCAAATAGCGGTCGGCAAGGGTGCCGCCGACAGGACGGCCGCTTTCAAAGAGGCGAGCGGCTCTTTCGGCGGCGCAGGCAGGTCTTCGATCGCGTGATGGGCAATCGGCAAAACTCGGCGCCGCCGCCGATCCCAGAAATTTCTCGGCCTCAATGATTGCGTCTGCGTGCGAGGCGGCGCCGATGCTTGCCGCGATGATGTCGAGGATGTCCCCATATTCTGCTGTCGCCGAGTCCGTCCAGCGGCCGGCAGCACTCCGCGCCGTCGCTTTGAGCCGTACATACATGCTGCGGCCCTTGGCGTTGCGGCAGTCGCCGACGATCCAGTAATTGCCGACCCTGCGGCCGTTGGAGAGGTAGCGCCGGCACGCTTCCTCGGCGCGCTCGCTTAAGGCGCGAACGATTTCCCTGGTGCGCTCATGCATGGACGCCTCGCAGAAAAGGGCGCGCCCTCGCGAGCGCGCCCTGATGCTATTGATCCGGAAGCGGCTATTCCGCCGCAATCGCGGCAATTGCCGTGATGTCGGAGGAAGTTGCAGGAAGGGCTTCGCCAACGGTCGCGGCGCCTTGCACCAGACCCGGCGTGCGCAGCGCTGCCGGGAGCCACGCCGAGTCTTTCAGAAGCTCCTCAGCGACTGCGGCCATTTCCGGCTTCTTCATGCCGGCGATGCGCTCGGCGGCGGCTTCGCCTTTCGCTTCACGCACGGCGTCAAGGATTTGCGCTTTTGAGACGCGCAAGAAATACCCCTCCGCCGTCGGCTTCCAGCCGGCCGCAGTCACATCGAGGCCGATCGCGCTAGCGAGAATATCGGCATGGGCGAATGCGGCCGAACGGCGGTCATAGGGCCGGAACACCGCATCGACGGTCAGCGCGACGCAATGCGCGAACAGGAACGCACGTTGCGATTCCTCCATCGCGAGAAGCGCCTGCCAGAGCGCCTCAGGGTTTCCCGGAAGGATATCCGCGAAGGTCTGATGACGGGCGTCGATCGATGCCGCTGCGGCGCTGTCGGAAAGGCCCACGGCGCCGCTTCTCAGAACACACTGGCGCGCCGCGATATCAACGCAGCTCCGGGCGCTATGCGTATAGAAAACATCGAGGCAGAGCGTGTGCAGCGCCGCGATGAAGGCGGTGTCGGGGCATTTGGCGAGGGCGTCGCGCAGCGCGAGTGTCTGCCATTCGGTGAGTTCGATAAGGAGTCGGTCTGGCAGGACGCGGCTGATACCTGCATCTTCGTTCTCATCCTCATCTTCGCAATTTGCGTCCGCGGTATTTGACGCGCTGCCTTCTTCCGCATCGGGGTTGTAAGCATCGTCTCCAACGGCATCCTGAGGCGAAACCGCTGCTTCGGCAGGCGCTTCGTCTTCTGTCTTCACAAAGCCGCGTTCGATGCGCAGGGCACCGGATTGGTCGAGACTGACAAAGGCGCCGGCACGGGCGATCTCCTCGAGCAGATATTGGAACGGGCGCTCCTCGATGGCTTCGATGATGGTTTCGAGTTCACCGAGGCGCTTGTCGACCTCCTCGGGGAGTTCCTCGGCTGTCTCAAATTGCTGCTGCAGGGCGTCGTACTCCGCCTTGAGGTCGTTGTAGGTCTGCTGCTCCTCCTCGCTGAGTGAGGCGCGCTCGCCCTCGATGCGGCGCAGGCCGAAGGTGTGGCCGTAAGGAAAGTCGACGGCGGCCTCGACCCATTTCCAGCTCTCGCCGCGAATTTCGGCGGCGCTCGCTTCGAGCTTCTCGGCGACCAACCGATTGAGGAGACCCGAATCCTGTAGCCAGCCGTCGTCAGCGTCGGAGAAGAGATCGCGGAGGACCGTACCGCCGGCGGCCTCATAGGCCTCGACGCCAACGAAGCGCGCGCGCTTGTCGCCGGCGCGGATGGCGCCTTCCGTGAGCATACGGCGGATGTGATAGGGCTCGCGATTATAGCCGTTCTTCAGCGCCTCCCAGATTTGGCATTGGCGCTGATGGTCGCCGTTCACCGTGAACGCCATCAGCTGTTCGAGGGTCATCGCGTCGTCGGCATAGAGATCGAGCAGCGCCGGCGCGACGGCGGCGAGCTTCAGCCGTTGCTTGACAACATTTGGCGTCACGAAGAAGGCAGCGGCGATCTCCTCCTCGCTTCTGCCTTTCTCGCGCAAGATCTGAAAGGCGCGGAACTGGTCAAGCGGATGCAAGGGCGCACGCTGGATGTTCTCGGCGAGGCTGTCTTCCTCGGCGATCCCCTCGGTACGAATGATGCACGGGATCGGCGCGTCGGGCGCAAGGCGCTTCTGCTTCACCAGAAATTGCAGCGCCCGGAAGCGCCGACCGCCGGCTGGGACTTCGTAGATGCCGGTGTCGGCGCCCGTCTCATCGAGCACAGCACGCACAGTCAGGCTCTGGAGGAGCGTCCGCCGCGCGATGTCCTCGGCGAGCTCCTCGATCGAGCCCCCCGCCTTCACCTGGCGGACATTCGACTGGGAGAGCACGAGCCTGTTGAGAGGGATATCCCGCGACGTGCTCAACGGAACAGTCGCGACGGGTTTCGTCTTCGGTTTCGGTTTGGCCATGGTCTGTCTCCGCGACGGGTCGGCCGAAAGATTCTCTCTCAGCCTCCAAACCCGTCACGGAAAAATCCGGCCTTCCTCTCGCTTTAGAGGCGATACGGCGGATGCACGGAATTCACTTAGAACAATCTCTTCAACGCACCGCATTCCAACGCCATGAACCTGGAAACTCGTTCCACGCCTGAACGCTTTGAGAACACGGTCAGCTTTCCGTCGATCCGATTTATGGATCCGAAGCGACCGCGCACCCTATCCATTGGCAGCCTGCCAGGATCTGAGTATTCGCTCTCGGCAAACGATACCCAAGCGTGATCCGACTCAGTAATCGGATATCGTCCGTCGAAAGCACTCATGCCAGTGATCAGAACGAACCCCGGGTCAACGCGGATAAAGACACCGCTAACCTCCAATTCGCGAATTTCGTTGACATAGTCCGTATAACGACCTGCACATTGAAGTTCAATTTGGGCGGGCGTTGCCCGCGCCACGGCAATAGCCGCAACAAGCAACGTCAGACAAAGCGCGATTCCCCTAACCACTTTGCCCACGTTAATTGGGCTCAGATTTGGCTTGCAGCCCAACTGCATGATGATCAAGAAGGGCGTTCAACTCCGTCTTAATTCTTCGCGCCGTTGGTCCATGCCACGGCGTGGCGACCGAGAGAAATCGCGTCACGATCTCAACTGCGGAGTCGTGGTGATATGTATCGCCAATTTCAGTAAGCCTCTCCATGGCTGAGACGTAAGGATCAGCGCTATTTGCGATTTCGTTTCCCCAATCGGCACGAATTTCTGCTGCAATTTCGTGAATGGCTCTGGCTTGCATTTGTTTCCTCGGTTTTCAAAATGAGGCGCGCGATTACGCGGAAACGCGGGCTTCAGTACGTGCCGTCCCTGATCTGCATCAGCGCATCAGCGCGTTGGGCAAGCGGCAAGCTGTCAATCCGCGATTTCTGTGAAGGGGAAAGCGCCTTATATATTTGATCGGGCGTAGGGCCGTCTTGGCGATATGAAATAGGCGAAGGCGCAGTTGCTGAAGCAGGGGGCGGCTCAACAGGTGCCTCGCTTTCGGTCAATATCTGCGGCGCCGCGAAATCGGTCTCATTTGCAGGGGCAATGTTCATCGCCGCCTGCATTTCTTCAGGCGAAAGCCCGGCTTTCTTTCCGTAGCGGGTGATAATATCGGCGACGCGGAGGGCGCTCCCTGCGTCCGGGGCGTCTGCACGCACAAACTTTACGACAATATCGCTGCGCGGGCGATCAAGCGTGTATGTCCGGCCCGGCGTTATGGTCGTGGTGGAAGTCGCCGTGCCGCTGAGATATCCGCCATAGCTGTTTGCGCGTATGTTCGTCGTTGTGTGGGAAGTCGGCGCCGTCGAGTGATAGGACGTCTTCTCCCAAGTCCCGAAGTCAACGATCTGAAATCGGTCGTAGCCGTGGCTTGACGCCAGCCCGGCGGCTCTGACCATCGCCAGCGCGTTCGTCTTCTCAAACGATGCATTCTGGTTTCCATAACCGCGAATACGGTACGCATCTGCCGCAAGCGGCGTATCCGACACCCCGGATCGGCTAATCCCAAACTGACCGACAAATGCATCATCAAGGCTACTGCCGAGGCCTGCCTCTGAATATGAACCGCAGCCTCCGAGAAGCAGGAAAAAAGCGAGAGCTGTTTTCTTCATTGTTTTGATCCAAATGGCAGCGATGCCTCAAAATGTCAGGTCAAGGTAATCATATGGTTATTGAGGCAAGCTCCTGCGTTTGTAATCGCTTAGACATCGAGCCCGAAGACGGGCGCCATGTACAACAAACGTAAACAAATCCTGAATCGCTTATCGGTCCCCAAGTAGAGATGATGGGAGGGAAAAGGCGGCCTCGAATGAACCCTGCTTATGAGATGAAGGCTCAGCTTACGTTGCCAAGCAGGCGCCTGGCTCGTTCTTCCATCTCGATCCTTGCGTCCTGATGCGCCTTGCCGCGGGCGACGGCGGTGATGCCTTGCACGAAGTCGAAGACGCTGGCGGGCAGGCGGCCTTCCTCGGCGAGGACGGTCTCGATGATGGTCGCGGTCTCGGCCTTCGAGAAACCGCGCTTCCTTAAGTAATCGCTGCGGTCCTCGTCGTTGCGGGCGACGATCTTCTCGCGCGCCGCCTTGACGCCGTTGATGAAGGGCATGGGCGATGACTCGGCGAACCGCGTCAGCGCGGGCGCGGCTTCTCGCGCGAAGCGGTCGGCGGCGTATTTGCTGTGCCGGATGACGATCTCCTGAAAGTCTTCGACGCCCCAGAGATTGCGGTTCTGGCAGACGGCGCGGAGATAGAAGGAGGCGAGCCCCAGCGTCTTCGCCCCGACCTCCGAGTTCCAGCAATAAAAGCCGCGGAAAAAGAGATCGGGTGAGCCGTCGGGGAGCCTTCCCGCCTCGATGGGGTTCAAATCATCGACCAGGAACAGGAAGACATCGCGGTCGGAGGCGTAGAGCGTGGTCGATTCGCGGCTGACTTCGGCGTTCGGGTTGTAGACGCCCGTCGACCAGTCGAGGACGCCGGGGATCTTCCAGCGCGTGTCGCCGACGCCGTCGCCGGCGATCTTCATCACCGCCGAGACGAGCTCGTGGTCATAGATGCGGCCATAGTCGGGTCCGGTGACGGCTCGGAGCTCGGTGCGGCCGTCCGCCGTCTCCAGCGTCTTCACCTGCTCGGCGCGATGCGTCGTCAGCCCGTATTGCAGATTGATCGCCGCGAGCGGCGCCGGCAGCTGGCGCAGATAGGACGCTGGCGCGCCGACGAGCGAGCTCAGCTGGCCGAAGGACCAGTGCGTCGGCGCGACAGGCGCATCGCTCTCCGGCAGGAGGAGTTCAAGCCGCTCGGCATCGTCGCGCGAGGCTTCGACGCGGATCGCCGCGCTCTCGACGGTGCGCGTCCGGCTCTTCGCCGCGCGGCGCTTCACCGACGCATGAAGATCCGTGAGCGACAGGAACCGCTCGTCATTGGGACGCGAGAACCATTCGGAGGAGACGCGCCCGACCCGCGAACCGCGCGAGACATCGACCTTGTAACCGCCCGACGCATCGGACCTAGCATCCAGAACCTGAAGGGACATGGGAATTCTCCGCGACGGGCCGGCCGAAAGACTCTCTCTCGACCTACAAACCCGTCACGAAAAACTTCGCCACGCTCTTACTGATGCAGCTTGATCGCGGCCGCCGGCGACCCGAGGCGCTATCCTTTGGCGGTCGGCTACAGCGTGACGCCGGTTATCCCGAATCGCGCTTTGCCTTCGGTTGCGGTCCGACTTGCGCCTTGATACAAAACGTCGGACAAAACCTCCTTTGATCCGACATTTTGTACCAATGCCAGCAGCGACCCAAACCGAGCGACTTCTATCGATCCTCAGCAAGGCCGGCATCGCCCGGGCCGGCGAGCTCAGAAAACGGGGCATTACAGGCGCCACGCTTGCGCGCGCCGTCGCCGCGGGGGACGTCGCGCGGATCAGCCGCGGCCTCTATCAACTCCCCGGCGCCGAGGCGGACGTCGATCAGTCCCTCGCCGAGACGGCCAAACGCA
>CALAZI010000229.1 GCA_937895955.1 uncultured Alphaproteobacteria bacterium
GGGGCGAGGGCCGCAGGCGGAGGGGCGTTCGGCGAAAATCTCTGTCGCGGCTTGCGGGCGAACGACCGTCAGGCTTCGCGTCGACTGATTCCTGCGCTTAACGAACAGCAGCCCTTGGGGGGTGACAGAAGGTGACTCACATGACGAAAACAACCGGACTGTTCATTGGCGCTGCGGGCGCGGCGATTATGTGTTTCGGCGTTTCACCGGCGCACGCGCAGAAAGTCGCCAGCGTGCCGGAATATTCGGCATGCGCGACGCTGCAGACAATCATGATCGACATGGGGAACCGCAATCGCGAGCTCGATCGATACAATGACGATTGGTATAATCGCATAAATCTCCGCAGCCCGGCTGAAGTGGCGAGGTATAATGAATCCGTCGGCCGCCAAAATGAGGCGGATCTCTGGATTGGTCAGTATAACAGCGTCGGCGCTTCGCAATGCGGTCAATTGCGCTTCAACATCGCCGAGATCCGACAGGTCTGCAATGTCGAACACGATCAGATGGCGCGATATTTAAACAATGGCGAATTATGCCGGCAGTTCAGACAAGCATACCCGATGACATCGGAAAATCACGGCGCCGGCGATGGTCAGCCTACAGCGGAAACCGTCGCGCTGACGGGCGCCGACGACCGTCCGGTCGAGGGCGCATTTTCGATGGAGTGGGTTGACGTCGCATCGTCCGCCCGCGACCTGCTGCCGATGCCGCCGGGAGAAGACGCAGCGCAATAGGGCCCTTTCAGCGGCGCGAACCCCGCCGCCTTGGACCAATCCTTCGCATCCGCAACATTGCGCGACGCCTGACCCGCCTCGATTGTAAGCTCGTCTTGGCGGGCGGGACGCAGGTGAGACTTTATGGAGCCGCCGAACACCATATCTAAAAAGGCGCCCATAATCCCGCGCTCGCCTCGCTCACCGTGAGCCTGCTCGCCCTCGCGGCGCGTTGTCACAATCAGCCTAAATCGCTGGCGCGCTGATCGCCGCGCCTTCTTTCGGCGCTGCAACGACGCCCTTAACCATCTCTCGTGCTTGCCCTCTGTTCCTCCGCATGGGACGCTTCGCGCAAGAGGGGCGAACCAACGATGCGCGGCAATAGCCAAGGAACTGCGCGGGCGGCTGCTGCGGCGGCGTTGATCGGCGCTTTTGCGGCAGCCGGTGCGGCGCGCGCTGAGGACTATGAGCTTGTCGGCGCGATCGGCCTTGAAACGAACGGCGCCTTTCGCGGCACGCTCGGCGACGGGTTTCGCCCCGCCTCATACGGCTATGTCGAATTCGCGCGCGGCGAATGGCTCGCCGGCGTTTTCGCCAACCCGGTGAAGATACAGGGCGAGACGGGGCCGCTGATTCTTTCCTACGCCGAGTGGAAGCCGAGCGCGTGCAAGCTCGATTTCGAAATCGGCGGCCGTCGCTACTGGTTTCCCGGCTCTTCCGACTTCACCTACGATTTTGAACGCGACGGGATCATTGATCATGCGGGCGCCAAGGGCCTCTTTGAAGCGATTGCGGGCGTTCGCCGGCGCTTCGACGGCGGGCGCTTGCATCTTCGCGTCTTTTATACACCGGACGGTTTCGCCGATACGGGCGGCGGCTGGTATGTGAACGGCGAAGCGCGCAAAACGATCACGCACGGGTTTGAAGCGCGCGCAGCGATCGGCGCCAGCCGATATGAGAACGCTCTGTATAATGACGATTATATTGATTACCGCATCGGCGTTCATAAATCCGCGCTCGGCTTTGATATGTTCTTGCGCTATTCCGACACGGCGGGACTTGGCGGGCGGGACAATTCAGCCGTCATTTTCGGCATCGAGCGCTCTTTCACGCTCGCGTCCTCCGACAGGGACGGCCGGCGGCGCTTTGACAAAATCCTGAACGATTGGCAGATCGATAAGTCCTTGCTCGGCCTTTCGGGCCTTCCCGCCTCCTATTCGGACTAAATCTGCGGCCGAGGCGAGCGCGATGGCCCCCAGCGTAGAACGTTTATCATGAGATTATTTGCGAGTATGGGCCGGTCGTGGAATTCCCCGAGCCGCCGCCTTGGACCAATCCCTCGCATACGCAGCATGCGCGACGCCGGACAGGCGTCGGCTCATTCCGATTGCCGCCGAGCGGCTCCCGTGCGTAAGATCGCGCAAGGGGAGCTGGAGGGCTTGATGATGAACTATTTTCTGCGCACCGGACTGATCGGCGCCGCGATGGCGATTGCGGGCTGCGCGACTGAAAATGCGACCGCGTCTGCGGCCGCGCCGGGCGATCCCGATGAGATCGTCTGTGAGGATGCGGACGGAAACGAATGTCCGGAACCGCCGCCCCCTCCGCCTCCGCCGCCGCCCCCGCCTCCGCCGCCGGTCGTCGGACCGCCGCCGCAGGGCGGCGGCGAGCGCGTCGGCAATTCCAACGACACGACGACGCCTGACTGATCCGCATCGCGGGCAGGAGCATGACAAGGAGTTGGCGATGAGACTTCGATTGACGCTCGGCACCGTTTGCGCCGCCTTCATTCTCGTTTCCTGCGGCGGCGGCGAGCGCGTCGGCAATACGGCTGCGCCGGAAGCCGATGAGGAGACGGACGAGCTCTCTCAACCCGACGATCCGCTCGGCGAAGAGGGCGACGAGGAGCCGGCGCCGGAATAGGCGCGGCGACGGAACAGAATACTCTGTGAAACCTCGCAACGATGCGCCGCGTCGCGCATCGACGGGCCGAGCCGTCGGCGCGATGAAGCGTTTCGCCTTGCCGCGCGAAACGACGCTACACTTGTCGCCGACACAGGCGCTTCTCGCTCACGGAGGTTTTCATGCCGCGACTGAAGGTCAACGGCCGGCGCGTCGACTACGCCGGCGATCCCGATATGCCGCTTCTGTGGTTCCTGCGCGATGAGCAGGGGTTGAAGGGCGTCAAATTCGGCTGCGGCGCGGCGCATTGCGGCGCGTGCACGGTTCATGTCGACGGCGAGGCGGTGCGCTCTTGCGTGACGCCGATGGCCGCCGTTGAAGGCGCCGATATCACGACCATCGAAGGCCTCTCTGACGGCGGGACGTTGCATCCCGTGCAGGAAGCGTGGCTTGAAGAAGACGTCGCGCAATGCGGCTATTGTCAGGCGGGACAGATCATGGCGGTCGCGGCGTTTCTTAAAAAAACGCCGAACCCGACCGACGCCGACATTGACGACGGGCTCACCAATATCTGCCGCTGCGGGACGTATCATCGCCTGCGCAAGGCGGTGCATCGCGCGGCGGCGCTGCGCGGGGGGAGGTCGTCATGAACGCGCCTTTCGTCTCGACTCGCCGCGACATCCTGCGTTACGGCGCCGCGGGCGGCGCGCTCATCATCGCCGCGCCCCTCGCCTCCTGCGCGCGACAAACGAAACTCGAACCGGACGAGCCGCCGCCGACGCTGGAATGGTTCGAAGGCAAGATCGGCCCCTTCGTCGTCATCAACGCCGATGAAACGGTTCATATCGGCTCGCCCAACCCGGAAATGGGTCAGGGCGTCGACACATCGCTGCCGATGCTTGTCGCGGAAGAGCTCGAGGTCGATTTCGACAAGGTGAAAATGGTCCAGATGCCGCTCGGCATCAAAATGGGCGATGACGGCAATATGACATGGAAGCATGTGCCGCAGGGCTCGGGCGGGTCGACGTCAATCCCGGAAAACTGGGAAGTCCTGCGTCAGGCGGGGGCGCTTGCGCGCGGGCTCTTGATTTCCGCCGCCGCCGTGCGTTTCGGCGTTCCCGATTCCGAATTGACCGCCTCGAACGGCGTCGTGCGTCACGCCGCATCGGGCCGCGAAGCGACTTACGGCGCGCTCGCCGAAGCCGCGGCGTCGATCGCCCCCCCGGAGGAGCCGCCGGCGTTAAAGCCGCGCGAACAATTCAGGATCATCGGCAAGCCGCAGAAGATGAAAAACGCGCGCGCGATCGTCACCGGCCGCGCGATCTACGGCATCGACGCGGAATTGCCGAACATGCTGCATGCGGTGATGGAGCGCTGCCCCTATTTCGACGGAACCGCGATTTCGGTCGACGACAGCGCGGCGCGCGCCGTTCCTGGCGTCGTTGATGTCGTCAAGGTGCGCCGCCCGCCGCTCGACGGCCCCTATGACGTGCAGGCGGAAGGCTACGCCGTCGTCGCGACGTCGCTATGGGCGGCGATGAAAGGCCGCCGCGCGCTCAATATCGAATGGGACCATGGTCCCTATGCGGACGAATCCTCCGCGAGCTTCAAACGACACTGCGCCGATCTTCTGTCGGGGACCGGCCAGATCGTACGCAATGACGGCGATTTCGACGCCGCCTTCGCCGGCGCGGCCGCAACCTATGAGGCGACCTATTGGCAGCCCTATGTCAGCCATGCGCCCTTAGAGCCGCAAAACGCTCTCGCCGACGTGCGCGAGGACGGGATCACCATCATTGCGCCGACGCAGACGCCGTCGAGCTGCAACCGCATGGTCGCCGAAGCGCTGCAGCGCGATCGCCTCGATATCGAGGTATTGCCGACGCGCCTCGGCGGCGGGTTCGGCCGACGGCTTTCAAACGATTATGCGGTTGAGGCCGCGCTGATCAGCCAGGCCGTCAAGGCGCCGGTGAAGCTGCTCTGGACGCGCGAAGACGATCTCCGGCACGATTTTTACCGCCCCGCCGGCATGCATCATCTCAAGGCCGCCTTCGACGCCGACGGAAAGCTCACCGGATGGACGCACCGGCTCGCCAGCGCGTCGAAATATTATCGCCGTCCCAACCTTCCGGAGACGGATTACTGGTCGGCGGAACTCTACCCGGATGATTTCCCGGGCGGACTGACGCCGAACTATCGGATGGAGTATTTCTCCGCCAAATCCGGCGCGCCGCGCGGATCGTGGCGCGCGCCGGCGCATACGGCGAACGCCTTCGTCGTCCAGAGCTTCCTTAACGAGATCGCGCATCAGCGCGGCGAGGACCCGCTCGGGTTTCGCCTGCGCCTGCTCGGCGATCCAAGAGAGATGCGCTACGAGCAGCATGGCGGCCCCGTGTTCAATCCCGGCCGCCTCGCCGCCTGTCTTCGCCTCGCGGCGGAAAAAGGCGGATATGGAGAAAAACTGCCGCAAGGGCGCGGGCGCGGCATCGCCGGTCATTTCACTTTCGGCGGCTATTGCGCGCAAGTTGTCGATGTTGAAGTCGGCGAAGACGGAAGCCTCAAGACGACGCGCGTCGTCGCGGCGGTCGACATCGGAAGCGTCGTCAACCCGAACGGCGTCATTGCGCAGCTTGAATCGGGCGTCAATGACGGGCTTTCAACCGCGCTGCATCTTGCGATCGAGATTGCAGGCGGGCGCGTGACGACGGGCAATTTCGACAGCTATCCGCTGATGAAAATCGCCGAAGCGCCGCCGGTCATCGAAACGCATATCATCGACAATGGCGATGCGCCGTCGGGCATGGGCGAGATGGGAATCCCGCCGCTCGCGCCGGCGCTCGCTCATGCGATCTTCGAAGCGACCGGCAAGCGCATTCGGACGCTGCCGATCGCTGATCAACTGCGCGTCCGGTAGTTGCCACTAGTTCCAGATTTCCCTTTTTTTCGCAAAGGGCTGGTTGCGCGAATAGCAATGCAGGCCCGATGCATCATAGAGCAGCGGGTGAGTGTCGATCTGGATGATCTCGCGACCAGGGAAGGCGTCTTCGAGCGCCGCGCGGCCAAGCTCGTCCTTGCGGCGCATGGAGTCCGCCATGCCGTCGCGCCAGAATTTTGATGTAATGACGGCGCCATTGGCGATGATGAAGTTCAGATAGCTCCCCGGCAGATAGAACGTGACCGTTTCGTCGGGCGATGCGTCTTCAAAGAAATAGCGTTCCATCTCGCTCATTTCGTCGACTTTCATCTGCGCGGTCATCAGATCGGGAAAGGGCACGCGCAAAATCCGGAATGGTTGGCCGTCCTGATCCGTCGCGCGGGAGAGAATGTCAAAATTCTCCTCCATGCGGCGATGGGTTTCGCGGGTGATCGCATTCAGATCGCGGTCTTCGGGCAGGACTTCCGCGAGAAGGATCGTACGCGCATCAGCAAAGCGCGCAAACTCGTCCACGTGGCCAGCGGTGCCGATGCCCCAGCGGCCATCCTCCAGCAGCCCGGCGTCCTCATCGCGGGCGCCCTGTTTCAGCCAGATCATCTTTTGCGCGCCGTGAACGCGCAAATGCTCGGCCTCGATTTCGTCAAGGCTGAGGTCCGGATTGATCGATCGCGCGAAGGCTTCGCCGAGCATCAGTACGCCTTTGCCGTTGTTCTGGCGATTGCCGCCATCGCTGGCGACATGAGTGGCGACCATGGGCAGGCCGAGATGACGGGCCATTTCCTGATCAACGGCGCCAACAGCCGCGATGGGATGGGCGGAGGCGAAATCGGCAATCGCGAGCTGGTTTTCTGAATTGCGCAGAAAATACGGGCCCGGGTCTTGAAGCGCGCCGGGCAAGAAAGAGGACCGGATGAATTCAATCCGGCTGATGTCGACACCCTCGGCGGACAAATGTGTTTCGATACGCGCTTTCGCGTCCTTAAGCGTGCGCGGCGGCGCCTTATTGGCGTATTGATCGAGCCAAGAAGTCCACTGTGAATACAGCAAGCGCACCCGCACATGCGGCGTCAGCGCGCGGAGTGCTGGAACGATCGCGTCCGACATGGGCGGCCCGCCAAGGAAGCCATTTTCACTCCAGGTCATCCAGATGAACTCTTGCGCTTCGAACTCGCTGGTTGCCGTAAACCCCGATGACAGGGCGGTTTGCCTCGGTTCGCGGCTGCAAGCAGCGAGCAAAGCCGGCATCGATATGACGAAACATCTCCGAGTCAGATCAAATTGCATGATTACCCGCCCCAATGCAGCAGCAAGAACTTTCATCCATCGCGCATTCGATCTTAACAACGGCGCGCGTAGGTGCAATCTAAATTCACTCATACACGGCCATTTGAACTTTGCTCGTGCGACCGCCGCGTAGGCGCCCAACATCACCCGCCAATTCCTCCTTTTTGAGCCCGACGCGACGCGATAGCTTTTCACGATAATGGCGTCGATAATGACTAGTCGGACAAGTCAAAACGCGCCGCCACGGACTCCGTTTCAGGAATCTCTGAATCACGTTTCGTGCAAGAAAATAAAATCGCTAAATTGAGTTCACATCCTTACTTGAACTGCTAGCGAACTATTCCGGTATCTTTAAGCGCTTTGATCGCCGCCGCGTCGCGGCCGAGCATTGAAAGGACGTCATCGGTATCGGCGCCGATTTCACGTGGCGGCGTCGGCGCGCGTTCCAGCGACGCGGAATAACGCGGCGCCGGCGCCGGCTGCGTGACGCCGCCGACATTGACGAATGTTTTCCGCGCGAGGTTATGCGGGTGCGTCGGCGCCTCGCCCATTGAAAGAACGGGACCGAAGCAGACATCCGTCCCTTCCAACAATGCGCACCATTCATCGCGCGTTTTCGTCTTGAAGACCGAGCGCAGTTCCTCTTTCAGGGCCGGCCAGCCGGCCGGGTTCATCTGCGCGTCGAATTCGGTGCGGTCCTGAAGGCCGAGTTTTTCACGCAGCAGCGCGTAAAATTGCGGCTCAATCGAGCCGATTGAAATCCATTTTCCGTCCTTGGTTTCAAACGTGTTGTAAAAATGCGCGCCCGTATCGAGCATGTTGACGCCGCGATCATCGCGCCAGAAGCCTTGCGCGCGCATGCCCCAGATCATCGTCGTCAACAACGCGGAACCGTCCGTCATCGCGCAGTCGATCACCTGCCCCGGCGCGCCGTTTTTCACCGCGAGGAGGCCGCTCACCATGCCGAAAGCGAGCAGCATGCCGCCGCCGCCGAAATCGCCGAGATAATTGACCGGCGGCGTCGGCGGCCCGTCCGCCTGACCGCAGCCGTGCAAGGCGCCGGCGACGGAAATGTAATTGATGTCGTGTCCCGCCGCCGGCGCCAGCGGGCCCGTTTGGCCCCAGCCGGTCATGCGGCCGTAAACAAGTTTCGGATTGTCTTTGAGCAGCGCGTCCGGTCCGAGGCCGAGCCGTTCCATCACGCCCGGCCGGTTTCCCTCGAAAAGGCCGTCGGCGATTTTGGCGAGATCGCGCACGATCGCCGCGCCTTCCGGTTTTCTGATATCGACGGCGATCGACTTGCGCGAACGCGCGAGCGGGCCGCCGCTCAACGGATCGCCCTTAAGCCGGTCGACGCGGATGACTTCCGCGCCATGATCGGCGAGCATCATGCCGCAAAATGGCCCCGGCCCGATGCCGGCGATTTCGATGATGCGAAGTCCTGCAAGCGTTCCTGTCATCGAGCGTCTCCTCGATTGAAATTCGTATTCCTTCTATGACTGCTCTCATCTTCGGTAAATCGTGAAACGCAGCGCGGGGATGAGCGGAGCAGGAATTAAAAGAAGAGAGTTGCGAGAAGGCGGATCGCAACGAAAAGAATTAGGACGCCGGTGATTTTCTTCACGACGCCGGCCGGAAGCCGGCGCGCGCCGAGAAAGCCGCCGACTGCGCCGCCGATCAAAACCGATATCGGCAGCGGCCAGTATGCGGCGAGCGCATCGAGTTTCGTCGCCGCGCCGAGCTTTTGAAGTTGCCCGGCAAGCCCAGTCAGCGAATTGACGAGAATGAAAAAGCTCGCGGCGCCGGCGATTTCATGCGCCCTTCCCCAGCGGATGACATGCAGGAACGGCGCTAGGAAAATGCCGCCGCCGATGCCGACAAGCCCAGACAGAAATCCGATGCCGCCGCCGATGGAGACCGGCAGGATCATCGGCCGCTTTTCGGCGTCGATTGTTTTCGGCTCCGGCGCGTCGATGAACATGAATACGCCGGCGGCGAGCAGCGACGCGCCGAGAAGACCGATAAACAATTCCTCCGCGATTGGAATGCGGCCGCCGAGCCACGCCGCCGGCGCCGACAGAAGGCACAGCGGCGCGACGTCTTTCAGTTTCATGCGTTCGGCGCGCAGGAACTGAACGACGCCCGACAGAACGACGATGATATTGCAAGAGAGCGCAATCGCCGGGAGAAGCTGATAATCGGTTCCGTTAAGAACGAGCAGCGCGTTATAGGTCGACCCGCCGCCGAAACCCGCCATCGAATAGAGGAGCGCCGTCAGGAGGAAAGCGAGCGCAAGCCAGACCATCGCCTTCCGCCTTTCCCGATCTTACTTTTCGCCGGTTTTTTTCTTCAGGCGGTAAGCATGCAGCAGCGGTTCTGTGTAACCGCTCGGCGATTTCTCGCCCTCATAGACGAGCGCCTTCGCCGCCGCGAAGGCGACGCTCTTCGCGGGATCATCCGCCATCGGCTCATAGGCGCCGTCATTGGCGTTCTGCGCATCGACCTTCGCCGCCATCTTGAGAAAAATCTTGTCGACCTGCTCTTTGGAGCAGACGCCCCAGCGCAGCCAGTTCGCGACATGCTGCGATGAAATCCGCAAGGTCGCGCGATCCTCCATCAGGCCGATATCGTTGATGTCCGGCACTTTGGAGCAGCCGACGCCCTGGTCGATCCAGCGCACGACATAGCCGAGAATGCCCTGAATGTTGTTTTCAAGTTCCTGTTCGACATCCTCAGCGCTAAAATTGGCGCGTCCTGCGAGCGGGATCGTCAGCAATTTGTCTAGACCCGGCGTCGGCTTCGATTGCAGCTCTTTTTGACGATCGAAAACATTGACGCGGTGATAGTGAATGGCGTGCAGCGTCGCCGCCGTCGGGCTCGGCACCCAGGCGGTGTTGGCGCCGCTCATGGGATGACCGATCTTCTGCGCCATCATGTCAGCCATGCGATCGGGCATCGCCCACATTCCCTTGCCGATCTGCGCGCGTCCGGATAGGCCGCAGGCGAGACCGATCTGCACATTGCGGTCCTCATAGGCCTTGATCCAGACCGAATTCTTGATCTCGCCTTTCCGGATAAAGGCGCCGGCGCGCATCGAGGTGTGGATTTCATCGCCCGTACGATCGAGGAACCCGGTGTTGATGAAAACAATGCGGTTCTCGACCGCCTTGATGCAGGCGGCGAGATTCGCCGAGGTGCGTCGTTCCTCGTCCATGACGCCGACCTTCATCGTGTTCGGCTTGTAGCCGAGCATCTTTTCAACCGCGCCGAAGACCTTATCGGTCAGCGCGGCTTCTTCGGGCCCGTGCATTTTCGGCTTCACGATATAGACGGACCGGAAACGCGAATTGCGGAACCTTCCCTCTCCGCGAATATCGACCCCGGCGATCAGGCCGGTGACGACGGCGTCGAGCAATCCCTCGAACGCTTCCGATCCGTCAGGATTGAGGACCGCAGGCGTCGTCATCAGATGGCCGACATTGCGCACGAGCAGGACGCTGCGTCCTTTCAGCGAGAACGCCTTGCCGTCCGGCGCGCTGTATTCGCGATCCGGCTCAAGCGTGCGCTTCACAAGGCCGCCGCCTTTCGGGAAACTCGCTTCGAGCGTTCCGTTGAGAAGCCCGAGCCAATTCGCATAGGCTTCGGTCTTATCCTGCGCGTCGACGGCGGCGATTGAATCTTCCATGTCGATGATCGTCGTCAACGCCGCTTCCATGATGACGTCGCTAACGCCCGCGCGCGAATCCTTGCCGATCGGATGCGCGCGGTCGATCGCGATTTCGATATGCAGGCCGTTGTTCTTCAATAGAATCGCCGAGGGCGATGAGGGATCGCCCCGATAGCCCGCGAACTGCGCCGGATTTTTCAGCGCCGGCGTCAGCGCGCCGTTCGCAACGGCATAGGCGTCAACACCCGCATGGCTGCCCGAAGCGAGCGGCGCGATTTCATCAAGCAGCTTTTGCGCCGCCTTGATGACCTGATCGCCGCGCGCCTTGTCATAGCCGCCCGGCTTCGCCGCGCCCGGCAGAGCGTCGGTTCCGTAAAAGGCGTCGTAGAGACTGCCCCATCGCGCATTCGCCGCATTGAGCGCGAAACGCGCATTGCGCGACGGGACGACAAGCTGCGGCCCCGCCATCGTTGCGATTTCGGGATCAACATTTTCCGTCCCGATCGAAAAAGGCGCCGGCTCGGGAACGACGTAACCGATCTCTTTCAGGAACGAGACATAGTCCGCCTGATCGAGATCCTTGCCGCGGCGCGCGTCATGCCAGGCGTCGATCTTCGCCTGCAGCGCCTCGCGCTTTTCAAGGAGAGCGCGGTTTTGCGGCGTGAATTCGGCGAGGATGGCGGCGAGGCCTTTCCAGAATTGATCGGTGCCGAGGCCCGCCCCCTTAAGGCACGCGCTTTCGACAAATTCCGCCAGCGGCCGGCCGACCTTGAGGCCGGCGCGATCCAGATACGCCATCGCTTCAATCCTTACGTTCAAGTCGCTTTGAGCGGGCCTACCCAAAACGGCGGCCGAAGGGAAGAACCGCGACTGCAATCCCGGACCGGCCGCCGAAAACGCGCGAGTCTCACCGTCGGAGGGGGAAGATTCCACGCCGAACGGGCCGACATGGCCGCGACGGATTGGAAGACGCTGAAAACGGCGCCAGTCTGGGCTCCCCAGTCACCTCAAGCCGCCTCATGCCTGACCCCGTCATCGCCGCCGCAAAACCGTCTCTTGTAAAGCTTGAAGGAGGACGCGCCTATTTCTGGTGCGCCTGCGGGAAGAGCGCTCGTCAACCCTTTTGCGACGGCTCGCATAAGGGAACCGGCATCGAACCCCTTCGCTTCACGGCGCCGCGGACCGAGGAAACGTTGCTTTGCGCATGCAAGCGCACGAAGTCCCCGCCTTTTTGCGACGGCAGCCATAATGCGTTGCAAGGCGGCTATCGCACGGATGCGGAAAGCGGCGCGGAAACGCCGATCATAGATCGCGACGGCGATCATCATCCGACATCATGGCTCGACGGCGGCTGTTTCGTCAGAACGCTTGATCCTGCGCGCGCGCTGCGTCGCGGCGCCCTGGCGCTGACGCCGGCGATTACGGCGAAGGACGGCGCCGGCCTGCTTTCCGTTTTTGAGGCGAGACTCATGAAAGGAGCCTCGGACTCTTTCGCCTTCCCCGACGCCGATATCGTCGCCTTCGTGACGCGCGGCGCGCCGGCGTTTCACGTCAATGGCGAGCGCTGCGAGACAAAGCCGGAGACGGGGGTGCTCATCTTGAACGGCGAATCGTTGCGGCTCGAAAACCCGCATGAGGATGAGGCCGTCGTGTTTTTGACTGTTTGCCCTGCGCGAACGGAACCTCTGTGGAATCCGAAAGGCGAGATTCGGCAAGACGCGCCGCGCCGCCGCGCCTTCGGCGTCGATCCGGCATTGCGTGAGCCGATGGCTGACCGCTTCTATCAGGTGCTGAACGGACCGGAGAACGGCTCGCGCGAAATCACGCAATTCATCGGCGAGATCCCTCAATCGCGCGCCGAGCCCCACCAGCATCTTTATGAGGAAGCGATCGTCATCCTTTCGGGCGAAGGGTTCATGCGCACGCAGACAAAACGCGCCGCCGTCGCGCCGGGGGACGTGATTTTCCTGCCGCGGAAACAGGTCCACGCGCTTGAATGCGCATCGCCGGAAGGGATGCGATTGATGGGCGCCTTCTATCCGGCCGGCAGCCCGGCGCTCAACTATTAACGGCGGAAGCAGGCGGAAGCGTAATGACGAACAGCGAAACGGCGCCGCGATTTTCAAACATGATGTCGACCGTCCTGACGCTCGCGGGCGTCGCAATCGGCCTCGGCAATGTCTGGCGCTTTCCCTATATGATGGGTTCCTATGGCGGCAGCGCGTTCCTGCTTCTCTATTTCCTTTTCATGATCGCCGTCGCGCTTCCAGCCTTTACGGCGGAGCTTGCGCTGGCGCGCAGCCATCGCGGCGCGACGATAACGGTGATGCGCCGCTCTTTCGGCGCGCCGGGCCGCGTCATCGGCTATCTGCTCGTTTTCGGCGTTCTATGCGCCGCCTCCTATTATACGCTGATCGTCGGCAATGTGTTTTACAGCGCCTGGTTCTCAGCCTTTCGCGGCTTCTCCGCCGAAACGATTCCCGGCTACGCCGCCGCGCTGCAATCGCCCCTGCTCGGCCTTGCTATCGGCGTCGCCATCGTTTGGGCCGCCATTCTCGTCATTGATCGCGGCCTCTCCAAAGGCGTCGAGCGCGTCAGCACGATATTCGTCCCGTTCTTTTTCCTGATCTGTCTTTACCTCATTTCCGTCGTGCTGCGCCTGCCTGGATCTTTCGAGACCATCGCCGGTTTCATGCAGCCTGACTTCTCGCGCATCGGCCCGCGCGAAATCTTCGCAGCGCTCGGCCAGTGTTATTTCTCGGTCGGCCTCGGCGCGGCCTATATTCTCGTTTACGGAAAATTCCTGCGCGACGACACGCATTTGCAGTCGACGGCCTTCGCAACGTCTTTCAGCGACATGCTGGCCGCGCTTCTCGCCTCGTTTTTCATCATCCCGGCGGTGCTCGCTTTCGGCATGGAGCTTTCAAGCGGCCCGAGAATGCTGTTCGGGGTTTTGCCGGAGCTATTCGCCAAAATGCCGGACGGGCGCCTGTTCGGCACCGCGCTCCTGATCGGCCTTTGTCTCGTCGCCTTCCTCTCCGTCATCGCCTCGTTTCAGGTGATCGTCGTCAGCCTGTCGGAAGAGCCGATCGGAAAACGGATCGGCGAACGGCGCCTTCGCTTCATCATCGGCGCCGTCGTCTCAGCGCTGATCGCCCTGCCCGCCTGTCGGCCTGATCTCATCGGCGGCATGGATCTCGTCTTCGGTTCCGGATTCACGATTTTCGGCGGCATGCTCGCGGTTATCGCAACCGCCTGGATTATGGATCGCGCCGAGCGCGTGCGTCAGTTTTCCTGGCCCGAGGCGCCGTCGCCGATGCGGCGGCTTTTGCTTTTATGGCTGAGATGGGGCATTCCGGCCCTGCTCATCATTGTTCTCGGAGCGGCGGTCTATGACGCAATCAGCGCTTAAATCGGCGACGACGCCGGATTTCGCCGCCTTGCGCGCGCGTTTCCCGATCTTCGCGCATCGCGCCTATATCAACAGCTGCTCTTATGGAGCGCTCAGCATCGACGTCGAGGCCGCGCTCGGCGCCTATATGCAATCCCGCATCGACAAGGGATCGGACTGGGGCGCGTGGGTCGGCAAGGCTGAAACCGTTCGCGCGCTGCTGGCGCGGCTTGTCAATTGCGACGCCGATGAGATGGCGGTTACAAGTTCGGTCAGCGAGTCCGTCAACAATCTCGCTTCAGCCTTTGATTTTTCCGCCGGCAGGCATGAGATCGTCCTGACCGATTTCGACTTTCCGACGACATCGCAGATCTGGCTCGCGCGCGAACGATCCGGCGCCCTCGTCAAGCGCGCAAAGGCTGACGCGAGCGGCGCCGCGATCCCGCTTTCCGAATTCGACAAGCTCATCACCGACAAGACGCTGCTCGTTTCAATCCCGCTCGTCTGCTATCGCAACGGCGCGATGCTCGACGTCAGGCCGATCGTCGAACTGGCGCGCAGTCGCGGCGCCAAGGTGCTGCTCGACGCCTATCAGGCGATCGGCTCAATGCCGATCGACGTTCGATCGCTCGGCGTCGATTTCCTTGTCGGCGGCACGCTCAAATATCTCATCGGCGGCGCCGGCGTCGGCTTTCTTTTCGTGCGTGACGCGACAAGTACCGACCTGACCCCGGTCAATTCAGGCTGGTTCGCGCAGGAAGACGTGAACGCAATGGACATCTATCATAACAAGCCGTCGCCGACGGCGCGACGCTTCGAGAGCGGCACGCCGAACGTTCCCGGCATGTATGTCGCCGAAGCCGGCCTTAATCTGATATTGAGCGTCGGCCTCGACCATATCCGCCGGCGGGTCGTGGCGCTGAGCGAGGATATCGCCGCGCGGTCGCAAAAAGCGGGCTGGCGCATTATCGGCGAAGCCGATGCGTGCGCGCGCGGCGCGATGACGGCGATCAAATGCGCCGACGCGCCGGCGCTCGTTCACCGGCTCAGCGAAAAGGGAATCACCGTCTCCGACCGCGACGGCAATCTGCGCATCTCGCCGCATTTCTATAATAATGAGGAAGATATCGACCGGCTTTTCAGGGCGTTGAAAACTGAACAGGCGCTGATCGCCTAGCGCCGAATCGGAAGCGAAAATGGTGGAGGTGAGAACCGAAGGTTCGAACCGGAACCCGCGCGATGGGTTGGCGGGCGGCATCGCGCAGATAAAAATGGTGGAGGGGGGTGGATTCGAACCACCGTACGCCGAAGCGGGCAGATTTACAGTCTGCTGGATTTAGCCACTCTCCCACCCCTCCACGGGGCCCGCGGCCGTCGCCGGGCGGCTCGGGCTTTTGGACAAAGCGGCGGCCGGAACCGTCGCGGGAGAAGGCGGGTCTATAGCCGCGCCGGACGGAGCGCGCAACCACCGAGACCGGGCGCGTAAGCCTTTGTTCCGCTTGCACTCGTTTCCCGCTATAGGGACGCCATGAAGCCTTATAAAAAGCCCGCAGGGAAACAACGCGCAAACGCCCCGCAGGATCGAGCGCGATCAAGGACCAGGGATGATCCGTCCCTGCTCTGGCTCTACGGCCGGCATGCGGTCGCCGCGGCGCTCGCCAATCCGGAGCGACGCATCAAGCGCGGCCTCGCCACGAAAAACGCCGCCGACTGGCTGCAGGAAATCGGGGTCGCGCCGGAAAAACTGTCGCTTTTTGAGGACGCGCGGCCCGACGCCATCGACCGGCTGCTGCACGCCGGCGCGGTCCATCAGGGCCTCGCCGTCGAAGCGCATGATCTGCCGCGCGCGCGCTTGAAAGATGTCTGCGCGCCGGACGAGGCGCGTCGCCCCGTTGTCGTTCTCGACCAGATCACCGATCCGCAAAATATCGGCGCGATCCTGAGAACCGCCGCCGCTTTCGGCGCGCGCGCGGCGATCGTCCAGGAAAGGCGGACGCCGCCCCTCTCCGGCGCGCTCGCCAAGGCGGCCGCCGGCGCGGTCGAGACGCTCCCCGTCGTCAAGGCGGTGAATATTTCGCGCGCGCTCGAGGCGCTGAAAGAGCTCGGCTATTTCTGCGCGGGGCTCGCGGGGACAAGCGCGGCGCCGATCAATGATTTGCCGAATGACAAGCCTATCGCCATCGTTCTCGGCGCGGAGGGCGCCGGCCTTCGCCAGCTGGTCGGCGAGACCTGCGACGCGCTGTTCAGAATTCCTATCGACCCTGTCATGGAAAGTCTCAACGTTTCAAACGCCGCCGCGATAAGCTTGTATGAAGCGACGCGCGGCGAGATCGGCTGACGCCAGGGAGGCCTTTTTGTCTGAGAAACCCGTTCTTTATCACATGCCGCAAACGCGCGGCGGCACGACCTTGTGGATGAATGAGGAGCTTGGCGGGGTCTGCGAGACGAAGCTCGTCAACCTGCGCAAGGGCGAAGGGCGAAGCCCGGAATTTCTCAAAATCAATCCGATGGGCAAGCTGCCCGCCCTCGTCCACAAAGGCGTCGCGGTGACGGAGGCGGCGGCGATCTGCGCCTATCTCGCCGATCTGTATCCGGAAAAGGGATTGGCGCCGGCGACGAATGATCCAAAGCGCGGCGCCTATTATCGCTGGATGTTCTTCGCCCCGTCCTGCATCGAGCCGATGATGCTTGACCGGCTCGGCAAAGTGACGCGCGAGAATGCGACCGCCGCCGGCCATGGCGATTACGAGCGCGTGATGGCCTCGATCAATCAGGCGCTGTCGACAGGCCCATGGCTGCTCGGCGAGAAATTCTCCGCCGCCGATGTCGTGATGGGGTCGACGCTTTTCTTCGCGACGATGTTCGGCGCCATTCCGAAAGAGGGGCGCGTCAAGGATTATGTCGAGCGCGTCGCGGCGCGCCCGGCGCATCAGGCGATGGTGAAGAAGAATGCGGAATTGTCGAAAGAAATGGGACTATGACGACGCATGAAGGCGGCTGTCATTGCCGCAAGGTCCGCTTTAAAACGAGGGGCGAGCCGAAATTCGTCTCGCGCTGCCATTGCGACAGCTGCCGGCGAACGACGGGCGCCGCCTATTCGACATGGGTCGGCTTCATGGCCGCCAGCGTCGAATGGACAGGCGAGCCGCCTTCGTTTTACGCGAGCTCTCCGGGGGTCAGGCGCAGTCATTGCCCGCATTGCGGCACGCCGCTGACATTTGAAAGCGACAAATGGGCGGGCGAGCGCCATTTTCTGATCGGAACATTCGATGACCCGTCGGCCTTCACGCCGTCCGGCGACTATCTGCGCGAGGAAGGCCTCGCCTGGGTCAAGACATAAGGAAGAAAAATGAGCGAAGCTGAGAAAACCGCCGTCGTCACCGGCGTTTCAACCGGCATCGGCCGCGCGATCGCCAAGACGCTGATCGACGCCGGCTGGCGTGTCTTCGGCAGCGTCCGGAAAGAGAAAGACGCGGCGGAGGCTTCCGCCGCGCTCGGCGCGAATTTCACGCCGCTTCTGTTCGACGTGACGGATGACGCCGCAATCAGGCGCGCGGCGGAGAAAGTAGAGAAGGCGCTCGGCGGACGAACGCTGGACGCGCTCATCAACAATGCCGGAATTGCGGTCGCCGGCCCCGTCGGCTATCTCGATCTTGAAGATCTGAAGCGTCAGATGGACATCAACGTCTACGGCCCCATTCGCGTGACGCAGGCGTTTTTGCCGATGCTCGGCGCCGATCATTCGCGGCGGGGCGCGCCGGGCCGCATCATCAATATGAGTTCCGTCGCCGGCAAGATGGCCTCGCCTTTCATGGGCCCCTACGCCATGTCGAAACATGCGCTCGAAGCGATGTCGGAAAGCCTCCGTCGAGAATTGATCAAGCACGGGATCGACGTCATCATCATCGGCCCCGGCGCAATCAAAACGCCGATTTGGGCGAAAGCGGACGAGCTTGAGGTCGATCGCTATCGCAACACTGAATATTTCGAAGACCTGTCGCGCATGAAAGACATGATGCAGGCCTATGGCGATCAGGGGCTTGAAGCCGAAGACGTCGGCCAGCTCGCGCTGCACATCCTGACGGCTGAAAAGCCGAAAACGCGCTACCCGATCCTGAAAAACAAATTCGCCATGTGGACGCTGCCGAACCTCCTGCCGAAACGCATGGTCGACAAGGCGATCCTGAAACGCTTCGGCATGACGTCGCGCGACGCATGACGGGGCGGTTCAAGGCCGTCATTTTCGATTTCGGCGGCGTCTTCACGACATCGCCGGTCGAGAATTTCGCCGTCTACGAAAAGAAACAAGGCCTTCCCGACCGTTTCATCGGCGGCGTCATTCGCGCGCGGCTTCATGACGGCGCCTTCGCGCGGTTTGAGCGCGGCGAGATCGGCATGGAGGAATTCGACGCCCTGTTCGCGGAAGAAACCCGCGCGGCGGGGCATGAAATCAGGGGCCGCGAATTCGCGCGATTCCTCGAAGTCGACTTCAAGCCGGACATGATCGCCGCCCTCTCCGCGGTCAAAGGCGCGGGGCTCAAAACGGGGTGCATCACAAACAATTTTCCCTCGATCGAATCCGACGGCTCGCCGCGCCGCGCGGA
>CALAZI010000230.1 GCA_937895955.1 uncultured Alphaproteobacteria bacterium
AAATACGGTCTTGCCGGCGTTCTCGCTGACGACACCGCGATCTCGAAGGTGATGCCGGAGATCAATTCGCTCACCTATCGCGGCTACAAGGTGCAGGACCTTGCGACCGCCTGCCGGTTTGAGGAAGTCGCCTATCTCATCTGGAACGGCGAATTGCCGAACACGTCGCAGCTCGTTGCGTTCAACGCGGCTGAGAAAAAGGCGCGCGGTCTTTCCGCCGGCGCCTTGAAGATGCTCGGCCTGCTCAATCGCCACGCCCATCCGATGGATACGCTGAGAACGGCGATCTCCTTCGTCGGACAGGAAGATCCGGAAGCGAATGAATCATCGCCAGAATCGCTTTATGAAAAGTCGATCCGTCTTTTCGCCTTGATCCCGGAAATCGTTGCAGCTGATTTCCGTCTTCGCAACGGCAAAGCGCCGATCGCGCCGACGAAGGATCTCGCTTTCTCCGAGAACTTCTTTCACATGTGCTTCGGCGAAGTTCCAAAGCCCGAGATCGTCAAGTGCTTCGACATTTCGATGACGCTTTACGCCGAGCATTCGTTTAACGCCTCGACCTTCACGGCGCGCACGATCGCCTCGTCGCTATCCGACATCTATTCGGCGGTGACGGGGGCCGTCGGCTCGCTCAAGGGCCCGCTGCATGGCGGCGCCAACGAAGCCGTGATGCACATGCTGAAGGAAGTGCCGTCAGCCGCCGCGGCGGAAAAATGGATGATGGACGCGCTTGCGAGCAAAAAGAAAGTCATGGGCTTCGGCCATCGCGTCTATCGCTCGGGCGACTCCCGCGTTCCGACCATGACCGAAGCCTACAAGAAGATGGTTGACGTCATCGGTTCAGAGGATGCGAAGAAATACTGGGAGATCAGCCGCAAGCTTGACGAGGTGATGGTGCGGGAGAAGGGAATTTATCCGAATCTCGATTTTCCCGCCGGTCCCGCCTATTATCTCATGGGTTTCGAGATCCCGATGTTCACGCCGATCTTCGTCATTTCGCGGATTACCGGCTGGACGGCGCATGTGATCGAACAACTTTCCGCGAACAAGCTCGTTCGCCCCTTGTCGAACTATACGGGCGTCGCGCAACGTGACGTGCCGCCAATCGACAAGAGATAGGGAAGAGACGGGAGATAATGGGCAATCCGCGAAACCGCAGCGAAGAGGAACGCAGCCGCGCCATGGAGGCTGTGAAGGAGCTCATCCGCTGGATCGGCGATGATCCCGCGCGCGAAGGGCTCGTCGATACGCCGCAGCGCGTCGTTGACGCCTTTCTTGAATATTTCCGCGGCTATGAGGAATGCGCCGACACTTATTTGCAGCGCACATTCGAGCAGGTCGGCGGATATGACGAGATCGTACTCCTGCGGGACATCCCGTTTCATTCCCATTGCGAACACCATATGGCGCCGATCATCGGCAAGGCGCATGTCGCCTATCTGCCCAAGGATCGCGTCGTCGGCATTTCCAAACTTGCGCGCGTCGTTCACGCCTTCGCCAGGCGGTTGCAGGTTCAGGAGCGGCTGACGGCTGAAATCGCCGACTGCATCGAGCGCGTTCTGGAGCCGAACGGCGTCGCCGTCGTTATTGAAGCGACGCATGCCTGCATGACCTGCCGCGGCGTTGAAACGCCCGGCGTCATCATGACGACAAGCCGGATGATGGGCGCTTTCCGCGAGGATCCGCGCTCGCGCCAGGAAGTTTTGAAATTGATGGGGTACAACTGACCCCGTCCTGACGCGCCAAGGAGGGCGCCCATGTCCTATCAATGCATCTTGCTCGAAACCGACGGCGATGTCGGGATCGTCACGCTCAACCGTCCTGACGCGCTCAACGCCTTTTCCGATCAGTTGATGAACGAACTGACCGATGCGCTTAAAAAGCTCGACGCTGACGACGATATCGGCTGCATCGTCATCACCGGCTCGGAAAAAGCCTTCGCCGCCGGCGCCGACATCAAGGAAATGGCGTCCGTGACCTATATGCAGGCGGTGAAAGAGAATTTCATCACCCGCAACTGGGAAGAGGCGACGCGGTGCCGCAAACCTGTCATCGCCGCCGTCGCCGGCTATGCGCTCGGCGGAGGATGCGAACTCGCGATGATGGCGGACTTCATCATCGCCGCGGACAACGCCAAATTCGGCCAGCCGGAGATCACGATCGGCGCCATGCCGGGCGCCGGCGGCACGCAGCGCCTCGCGCGCTTCATCGGCAAGTCGAAGGCGATGGAAATGTGCCTGACGGGGCGCATGATGGATGTCGATGAGGCGGAGCGCTGCGGTCTCGTTTCCCGCATCGTGCCGAAAGGCGAATTGAAGACGGAGGCGATCAAAACGGCGAAAAAAATCGCGTCTTTCTCCCGGCCGATCGTCATGTTGACGAAAGACGCCGTCAATCGCGCGTTCGAATTGCCGCTGACCGAAGGCGTTCGCTATGAGCGGCGCCTCTTCCACTCGATCTTCGGCACGGAAGATCAGCAGGAAGGCATGGCGGCTTTCGCTGAAAAACGAAAGCCGATCTTCAAGAATCGCTGAGCGCCTGAAGGAGAGGACGAATGGACAATCTCGTCCTTGCGATCGCGATCATTGGTTTGCTCGGCGTCGGCGCGCAATGGCTCGCCTGGCGTCTCGCCTTGCCCGCGATTGTCGTCATGTCGATCGCCGGTCTTCTCGCCGGGCCGGTTTTCCGAATCCTCTGGCCTGAAAGCTGGGCGCCGGGCGGACCGGCGCCGATGGAGTTGCTGTTTGGCGACTTCTATCGGCCGATGATTGCGATCGCTGTCGCGGTCATTCTCTTCGAAGGCGGGTTGACTCTCAATTTCGCGGAAATCCGCGGCCTGACGAAAGGCGTCAGAAGCCTTGTCTTTCCGGGCGCCTTTATCGCTTGGGGGCTTGGCTCCGCGGCGTCTATTCATATCGGCGGGCTTGCGCCGACCGTCGCCTTTCTTTTCGCCGGCGTCATGGTGGTCACCGGCCCGACGGTGATCATCCCCCTGCTGAGGCAGGCGAAGCTCAACCAGCGGCCTGCGGCGCTTCTCAAATGGGAAGGGATCATCAACGATCCGGTCGGCGCGCTGCTTGCGGTTCTCATTTATGAATTCGCCGTTTACGGCTCGGCCGCCGGCGGGCATTCGAACGGCGAGGTTGTGGCCGCGCTCCTTCTTGCGACGGCGCTGTCCGTCCTTCTCGGCTTTGCGCTCGGCCGCGGCGCCGCCTACGCTTTTCGGCGCGGCTGGGTTCCCGAATATCTGAAGCCGCCGGTATTGCTGGCGCTCGTTCTTTTCTGCTTCGAGACCGCCAATCTGCTGCAGGAAGAAGCGGGCCTAGTCGCGGTCACGGCGATGGGCGTAACGCTCGCCAACTCAAAGATCGCCAGCATTAATGAACTCCGCCATTTCAAGGAGTCGATCGCAACCCTGCTCGTGTCCGGCGTTTTCGTCGTTCTCACCGCCAACCTCACCTGGGAGACGATGAGCGCGCTCGGGGCCCGCGATTATGCGCTTATCTTCGCGATGCTTTTCGTCGTGCGCCCATTGACGGTTTTCATCGCGACGATCGGCGCGGGTCTGACCTGGCGCGAGCGGCTGCTCGTCGGCTGGATCGCGCCGCGCGGCATTGTCGCTGTCGCCGTTACGAGCTTTTTCGGCGCCGCGCTCGTCCAGCATTTTTCCGGGCAAGCGGTTGAAGCGGGGACGGCGCAGGCCGCTGCGGACGCGCTTGCAGCGTCGGCTGAGCGTCTCATTCCGCTCGCTTTCGCCATGGTCTTTGCAACGGTCATCCTGCACGGTTTCACGATCGGTCCGCTCGCCAAGGCGCTCGGCCTCGCGCTGAATGAGCGGCCGGGGGTTCTTATCGTCGGCGCCTCGCCCTGGTCGGCGGGGCTCGCGGCGAAGCTGAAAGAGATGGAAATTCCGGTGATGATCGCCGATGCGAGCTGGCGCCGTCTGCGGCCGGCGCGCCTCGCCAATGTGCCGACCTATTACGGCGAAATCCTGTCGGAAGTGACCGATCACCATCTCGACTTCAACAGGTTCGGCAGTTTGCTCGCCGTTTCGGGCAATGAGGCGCATAACGCGCTCGTCTGCACCGATCTGGCGCCGGAGCTTGGCCGCGCCGCGATCTACCAGCTCAGCGCAAGCGGTAAGGATGACGACGAACGACGCTCGGTTTCCTATACGCTGCGCGGGCGGACATTGTTCAAGTCCGCCCCGACGCTCGACGAGCTGTTGCGGCGTCATTACGCCGGATGGATCTATCAGAAAACGAAACTGACTGAGGAATATCCGCCGGAAGACTATTTTAAAGATCTCGGCAAGGAATATGAGCTGGCGCTCTTGATCCGAAAAGGCGTCATGATTTTCGCGTCGAAAGAGCATCCCTTAAAGCCGGAAATCGGCGATACGGTTCTCGCCTATATTCCAGCCCCGGCCGAGGTGGCGAAACCCGTCGGCGCCGACAAGAGCGCCGGCGGCGCGAACGCGGCGTAAGCCGCATGTTTTCACGACTTTACGCGGTTTCAGCGCCTGCTGGTTAACGAGGCATTAGCGCTTGCCTTTTACCGTCGACTGATCGGGGAAGGTCGATGCGCGAACTAGGTAAATTTGAATCGACTTCAAGTGCGTTAATGTCCGCCTTCGCCTCCGGCATGGCCGAGGCGATGGCCGTACGACGCGCCGGAATGGTCGCGCAACGCGCGCGCGCCGAGGCTGAAGCCTCCATTAAGGCGCGCGCTGAGTTTCTCGCCAATATGAACCATGAACTGCGCACGCCGCTGAATGCGATCATCGGTTTCGCCACAATGTTGAAAGAGGGCGAGACTTATGCGCTTTCAGCGGAGCAGCGCGGGACTTACGCCGATTATATTCTTCAATCAGCCGATCTTCTGCTCAGCCATATCAACACGCTGCTTGAAGCGGCTGCGCTTGACGGCGGCGAAATCTCCATCGAGCCGGAATCCGTCGCGCTGGATGAGGCTCTCGCCGAAGCGGTGAAGCGCGCCAAAATAGCCGCGGATGCGGCAAAGGTCGCGCTTGAGGACAAGACGAGCGCTGCGGGCGGCGCGCCGGCGTCAGGTTGGGGCGATCCGGTCAGAACCGCGCAGGCGCTCGATCATGTCATCCGTACGGCGATTAAATTCTCGCCGGAAAATTCTCGAATCATTGTTCGCGCCGTGCCTGCCGATGACGGCTGGGGCGAGATCGCCGTGCGCGATCACGGTCCCGGCATGAGCGCGGAGGAAATCGACAAGGCGCTTACGGCGTTTAGCGAAGCCCATCGCGGGCTCGACCGGTCGTTCGCCGGTCCCGGCATAGGGCTCGCCATCGCGAAGACGTTCATTGAAATGCAGGGCGGGCGTTTCACGGTCAAATCGAAAATCGGCGAAGGCACGCTGATCCGAATGGCGCTGCCGCCGCCGGCGGCGGCGGCAGCGCCGATCGCGGATAAGGAAATCAAACTCGCCGGATAAGCCCGGCGTCAGGAGAACCCATGTCTCAAGCAGCTGTTGAAAATACGACCGCCGCCGACAAACTTCGGCAGGCCGCGCCGCGCCGTCGCGCCCGCGTCGGCGAAGTCGTTTCAGTCAATGGAAGCCACGCGCTCGTCATGCTTGATGAGGATCGCCCCGATCTCGATCGCGTTCATCGACCGCAGCTCGGCGCGATATTATCCATCGACACAGGCGTTTGCATCGTGCTCGGACTTGTTTCCGCGATGAGCGTTCCGGCCCCGTCGCTTGACTCCAGCGGCAAGGATCTGCGGATTATCGAGCTTGAACTGATCGGCGAGTTCACCAAGCCGACGCCGAAAAAGCCGGCGCGCTTCCGTCGCGGCGTCTCGACCTACCCGACCTTGCATGATGAGGTTCAACTCGCCGCGCGCGAAGAGCTGGCTGCGCTGTTCGCCGCCAACGGCGCGGCGAGCGTCAGGATCGGCGTCGTGAAGCAGGATGTCGCCATTCCCGCGACAGTGTCGGTCAACGACCTCTTTTCGCGCCATTGCGCCATTCTGGGGACTACGGGGTCCGGCAAATCCTGCGCGATTACGCTCATGCTGTCGGCCGTGCTCGACCGTTACAAGCAGGGGCATGTCGTCGTCCTCGATCCGCATAACGAATATTCGCAATGTTTCGGCGCGAGCGCCGTCGTCTTCGATACGTCAAGCCTGACGCTTCCCTACTGGATGCTGACTTTTGAGGAGCTGATCGAGATTCTCTATCCCGGCCGCGTCAATTGCGCGGAAGAGATCGAGATTTTGGGCGATCTTATTCCTGTCGCCAAGAAGATGAACCTCTCGAACTCGACATCGGGCGCAAAATTGCTCGCTGAGCGGCGCGAGGGTTCAAACATCACGGTCGACACGCCTGTTCCCTACCGCATTTCCGAACTCCTGACGCTGATCGACAAGACTCTCGGCAGTCTTGAAAACACGCGCGCGACGGCGCCGTACAAGCGCGTTCGCGCCCGTCTCCACGGCATCAGCCAGGATGCGCGCTACGCCTTCATGTTCGGCGGGCTCACCGTTCAGGACACAATGGCGGAATTTCTCGGCCAATTGTTCCGCATTCCCGTCGACGGCGCGCCGATTTCCATCATTGAGCTTGGCGGCCTTCCGGCGGAAGTCGCGCAAGTGATCGTTTCAGTCGTTGCGCGGCTCGCCTTCGAGTTCGGCCTGTGGAGCCATGGCGCGACGCCGCTTGCGATCATCGTCGAGGATGCGCACCGTTATGCGCCGTCGCGTGAAAGCGCGGGCTTCGGACCGACGCGCAAGGCGCTTGTCCGGATCGCCAAGGAAGGCCGCAAAGTCGGCGTATCGCTGTGGGTCGCGTCGCAGCGCCCGACCGAGCTTGATGGAACGATCCTTTCCCAGTGCAACACGATTTTCGCCATGCGTCTGGCGAACCAGGCCGACCAGGAAGCGCTTAGGGCCGCCATACCGGACGCATCGACAAGCCTGCTCTCCTGTCTTCCTTCGCTCGGTCTCGGCGAGGCGATCGCAGTCGGCGAGGGCGTGCCGCTGCCGACCCGGATCCGCTTCGACGCCTTACAGCGCGAGGCCGTGCCGCGCAGCCTGACGGCGAGCTTCACCGACGGCTGGTCCGTCGACGTCGACGACAAGTCGTTCATTTCGCGCATCGTCGAACAATGGCGCGCGCAAAAACTGCTGTTGCCCGACGTTTAAAGAGACGCCCCCTTGATTGCGTCGCCCGCCTTGCCCAGAATTTCGGCAGGAGGGCCTTATGATTCGTCACTGTCTCGTCGCGCTTGCTTTCGCCGTAACCCCCGCGTTCGCTGAAGCGCCGATCACCATCGTCATTCACGGCGGCGCCGGCGCGCTTGAGCGCGGGCGCTACACGCCGTCGGAAGAAGCCGAATACAAGGCGAAGCTCGGCGAAGCGCTCGATCAAGGCTACGCCGTCCTTGAAAACGGCGGATCGTCTCTCGACGCGATTCAGGCGGCGATCATCGTGATGGAGGATTCGCCGCTCTTCAACGCCGGCAAGGGCGCCGTCTTCACGCGCGACGGCGAAAACGAACTTGACGCCTCGATCATGGACGGACGCACGAAAGCGGCGGGCGCGGTCGCCGGCGTCACCCATATCAAGAACCCGATCCGTCTGGCGCGCGCGGTCATGGAGCGTTCGCCGCACGTCATGATGATCGGCGACGGGGCGGAGAAATTCGCGAAAGAACAGGATCTTGAGTTCGTCAAGCGATCCTATTTTAAGACGGAGCGGCGCTGGCGCGCTTACAAGGACGCGCTCGAAAAGGAAAAAGAGAAAGAAGAAAAACAAACGCAATGGCGTCCGCCGCATGATTTCAAATACGGCACGGTCGGGGCGGTCGCGCTCGACAGGAACGGCGACATCGCCGCCGGAACATCGACCGGCGGCATGACGCTGAAACGCTACGGCCGCGTCGGTGATGCGCCGATCATCGGCGCCGGCACGTTCGCCGACAATAATTCCTGCGCGGTTTCCGCAACCGGATGGGGCGAGTATTTCATCCGCCTGACGATCGCGCGCGACATCTGCGCGCAGGTCGAATACGCCGGCAAGACGGTTTCCGAAGCGACCACGGACGTCATTCACAGCCGCCTGCAAGCATCAGGCGGCGACGGCGGCGTCATCGTGCTGGCGCCGAATGGCGACTATGTCATGGATTTCAATTCCGCCGGGATGTTCCGCGGCGTCAGGCAGGGCGAGCTGAAAGAAGTCGCGATTTATCGCGATTGACGGCCCCTCTTTCAAAGAATGGGATGCGCGCTAAGCTCCACCTGACGATTCGGGAGGGCTCAATGGACGTTGATCGCAGGATTTTCATCGGCGGCGCCGCCGTCGCCGCAGGACTTGTCGCCGCATCCGGCGCGCAGGCGAAGTCTCGCGGCAATGGCGGCAAGGCGGAAGCCAAGGCGCTGAAAGCCTTGGAAGCCTATGTCGAGGCGCATCGCGCCGATTGGGGCATCCCCGGCATGACGGTCGTCATCGTCACGCGCGACGGCTTTGAGGGTTATGTCGCTTCCGGACTTGCCGATGTCGAACGGAAAATTCCCGTCGGTCCCGATCATCTTTTCCAGATCGGATCGATTTCCAAAATGTTCACCGCGCTCGGCGCCTATTCGCTGGCCGACGAAGGAAAGCTGTCGCCGGACGTAAGGCTTTCCGATGCGCTGAAAGGCGTGAGCGTCAAAGGCGGCGATGCGATCACGCTGCAGCATTTGCTGAACCACACGTCTGGCTTGCCGGCGGATTCGTCGATATTTCCGGAAGGCGGCCTCTGGGTCGGCTTTAAGCCCGGGACCGACTGGTCCTATTCGAACGCCGGCTATGATCTCGCCGGCAAGATCGCCGCCGCCGCGCATGGCGGACTTTACGCCGAGCTGATCAAGACGCGCATTCTCGACAAGCTCGGTATGGTCGATTCGCGCGCCGAAATGCGCGTCGCCGATCGTTATCTTTATGCGCAAGGCTATGAACAGGCGTTGACGGACCGGCTCAATCCGCGTCCGTCGCGCATGACGCCGACGCCTTGGGTCGATTCTGACAGTCCCGCAGGCTGCGTCGCGGCAACCGCCGGCGACATGGCGAAATTCATGCGCTTCCTGCTCGACCTGGCGGCCGGAAAAGGCGCGCCGCTCTTTTCGGATGAAACGGCGAAGAAGTTCCTCGCCGATCCGGCTGACGGTTGGGGGCCCGGCGCGAAATACGGCAACGGGATTGCGCGCATTGAAGTCGACGGCCGCAAATACCTTCATCACACTGGCGGCATGGTGTCGTTCTGCTCCTCGCTCCATGTCGATCCGGAATCAGGCGTCGCCGCTTTTGCGTCCGCCAACATCCACTATTCGCTGAATTACCGCCCGGTGCGCGTCACGACCTATGCCTGCGAGCTGATGCGCGCAATCAGGGAAGGGATTCCGTCGCCGGCGCCAAAGCCGACGATGATCGCACTCGAAAAGCCGGAACAATATGCCGGCGCGTTCGTCTCGGAAGCGGGCGATCGTTTTGAAACAATTGTGAAGGGCGGAGAGGTCCAGTTGCAACGTGACGGCCGTGTCAGCGCATTGCAACAGGCGTCCGGCGCTCTCTTCGCCTCTGCCGATGAAGAATTCGCGGTGACCGGCGTTGTCATCGAGGCGGAGGAGGGCAGGGCCGTGCGCGCATGGATCGGCGAGAAAGAATATCTCGTTGACGCGACCGCCGGATTCACGCCGCCGGCGCCCGACGCCTTGCGCGCTCTTGCCGGCCGTTATGACAATGATGATCGCTGGGCGGGGCCGCTTTATGTCTACGCCCGCGACGGCGGGCTCTATATCGGCAATATCGAAAAGCTGACGCCCCTCTCCGGCGGCGAATGGCGGCCGAGCGGAGAGAATTCGCCGGAGCGAGTTAGGTTTGACGGCTATATAAATGGCCGTCCGCACAGGATGCTTGTCTCTGGAACGCCCTATATCAGACGATTTAGCTAATCGTTATCGAATGATTAACAATTGAACTATTATAAATTCGACTGGGGGAGCAAACTGCGCGCCATAGCTGGAGGTGACGCGCATGAAGCCTTTTCAGGCTGAGGGAGGTCGGGACGGCAATGTCGCGCTCGCTTTTGCGCTCCTATTGCCTGTCCTCCTGGGCGCCGCCGGCGCAGCGATCGATTTCGCGCGATACGCTAAAGCTGACGCTGAATTGCAGGAAATCGCCGACGCCGCCGCGCTCGCCGGCGCGCGGGAATATCTGACGTCGAAAAACGCAGCAAACGTCGCTGAGAACCGAGCGGAGCATGTTGCGGAATCGATGCTCGCCGGCAGCGCCATGATTGACGCCTCTTCGGTCAACGCCGTGGCCGACGATAAGACGACAAGCGTTTCGGTCGCCGCCCAGTTTCTTTACAAGCCCACCCTCTTTATCGCTCTTTTCAAATCGCCGCTCACGGTCGTCGCCGAGGCGACGGCGCAAGTGTCGGGCGGCGCCAATATTTGCGTTATCGCGCTCGATCCGGACGACTCGCAAGCGCTCAGGCTGACCGGCGATGCAAAGCTGATCGGCAATGAATGCGCCGTTTATTCGAATTCGACCAATCCGAAAGGGCTGGCGGTCAATAATCAGGCCCAGCTCTCAAGCGCCTTCAACTGTTCCGCCGGCGGCTTTGACGGCGCCGCCTCGCAGTTCTCACCCGAGCCGCTGACCGATTGTCCGGCGCGCGGCGATCCGCTGGCGGATCGGCCGGAACCGAGTTTCGGCTCGTGCGGCCAGAACAACCTTAAGCTTAAGGATTACGTCGGACGCATTGCGCCGGGCGTTTATTGCGGCGGCCTCAATATCGACGGCGATTCCGACGTCGAGTTCGATCCCGGCGTTTACGTCTTCAAGGACGGGCCGCTGACTGTAGCGAACAATGCGCGAATTCACGGGGACCGCGTCGGACTTTTCTTCAGCGGCAAAAACGCGGCGATTCGCTTTTCCGACGAGTCCGTCATATCGCTCGCGGCGCCGGAAACCGGCCCGATGGCGGGCATGCTGATCTGGCAGTCGAAGACGGCGAGCGGTTCGCGCCGGTTCGATATCGGCAGCAATCATGTCGACCGGCTGGTCGGAACGATCTATCTGCCGACGTCGGATTTTTACGCCTCGGTCGATGACGAGGTTGCGGAAGACAGCGCCTATACGGCGATCATCGCGAACCGCATTCACATCGAAAAATTCACCGAACTTGTGCTCAACACCGATTACGCCGCCACGAGCGTTCCCGTTCCGGCGGGAATCGCTAATGCCGGCGGGGCGGTCTACTTGCGCGAATAGCCGCGCCGCGCGTCCGCCGCTGCGCGGAACGCTTGATCGCGGCCCTTTCGACCCGTACAGGCGTCGGGTCGCAAATCAACCGGCGCCGGAGCCTTCAGCAAATGACTGACCACGTGAGAACCGAGCGCGCCGGGCGCGTTCTGACGATCACCCTGAACCGCGCGGACAAGAAAAACGCGCTGACTCACGACATGTATGCGTCGATCGCGGACGGCCTTGAGCGCGCGCATGCCGACGCGCAGATCCGCTGCGTCATCCTGACCGGCGCCGGCGACAGTTTCACCGCGGGCAATGATTTGTCGGATTTCGCCGCCGGTCTGCCGGAGGGAAAGCCGCCGGTCGTTCGGTTTCTTGAGGCGATCATCAATTGCGACAAGCCGGTGATGGCGGCCGTCAACGGCCCGGCGGTCGGCGTCGGCCTCACCATGCTCTTACACGCCGACCTTGTTTATGCGAGCGACAAGGCGACATTCCGTTCGCCGTTCCCGCATGTCGGCGTCGTGCCCGAGGCGGGGTCCTCGCTCTTGCTGCCGCTCGCCGTCGGCAACGCCTGGGCGAACGACATCTTCATCGCCGGCCGCGTGCTCTCGGCCGCAGAGGCGCTGTCGGCGGGGCTCGTCTCGCGGGTTTTCCCGGCGGAAAGCTTTATCAGCGAGTGCCGCAAGATCGCCGAAACCGTCGCCGCGCAGGCGCCGAACGCGATGCTGCAATCGAAACGTCTGATCCGCGCCAATCGGGATATCGTCATTGAGCGAATGAAAAAAGAAGGCGCGATTTTCAACGAACAATTGAAATCGCCGGAATTCATGGTCGCGGCGGCGGCTTATATGCAGAGAAAGCTGCCGGAGTTCGACTAATCCTCTTTCTTCGCCGCTTCCGCTTTCGCTGTTTCAAGCAAGGCGTCCAGCGCGCTACGGTCGAGATAATCGCCATGGGCGAAGACGCCGCTGATGCTTGTCGTATTGGCGATGTCTTCGAGCGGATCGGCGTCGAGAAGGATCAGGTCTGCGGGCTCGCCTTTCGAAATCACCGGCGCGGATGACGTGCGGCCAAGATAGAGGAGGGGATTGATCGTCGCTGTTTGCAGGGCTTCGAGCGGCGTCAGTCCGGCATCGACCATCAGTGTCAATTCGTCATGCACGCCCGCGCCGGCGAAGACATAAGCCTCGTTTGAGGCGTCCGTGCCGGCGAGGATGCCGACCCCCGCATCCTGCATTGCGCGCATCGCCGCAAGCTGCGCTGCGAACGCTTTCTTGCCGATCGCAAGCTCGCGACGGTCCGCCGTTTCGCTCCACTCTTTCCATTCCGCGGCGATTGCGGGCGGCGCGAAAGCGATGCGGGCATCGGAGGAGACTTCAGGATCGTCGGCATGGAAAAAGCCGCGCATCTGGACAAGCGTCGGAACCTGCCAGACGCCATGCGCGGCGAATTCCTCAAACAACGGTCGACAGGCCGCCATGTCGATATCGGCGAAAGCGTCGACGATCGTCGCGTTCATCAGCAGCCCAAGGCTTTCCGCTTCCCGCGGCGCCTTTGCGTATTCCTCGCGGATGAGAGCGAGCGCCGGCGGCGAGCAGGCCTCGACGACCAACGTCAGATGATCGATCACGGTTTGTCCGGCCGCGATCGCGTCTTTCGGCGTCAGGCTTAGCGGCACATGGCCTTCCAGCGGGATCTTTTGTTTCCTGGCTTCATCTGCGAGGGCGAAATACGCTTCCGGCGTCAAGCGGTCATAGGATTTGACGAAATCGAAGCCGTATCTCTTCATTTCGCGCACGAGAATTCGCGCGGACGGCGCGTCTTCCGCCGAGAGGCCGAAGGAATTGATCTGCGGCGCGCCGTCGATGATCGGCGATCCCCAAACAATATGGGGCGCGATCGGATTTCTCTTTGTCCATTCCATCGCGGCGAGCGCTGAGCCGAGGTGAGAGCCCGCATCGCGGACGCCGAGAACGCCATGCGCAAGAAAGAGCGGGTAATGATATTTCCAGCGCTCTTCGCGGTGCGAGTGGACATGCATGTCCCAGAGGCCGGGAATGAGGAACTTTCCCGACCCATCGACGATTTCAGAACCCGCAGGCGGCGCGACGGCGGCTGACGGACCTATTTTGACGATCTTTCCGTCCTTGATAATGAGCGTTTGATCGTCGCGGCGGGTCCCATCCTCGACGTCTATTGCGGTCACATGAGCAAGCGCGATCGTCTTGGCGTCAGCCGGTGAAAGCGAAAAAAAGGCCGCGGCGGCGACCAGAACAAGCGAGCGCATGGTCAGTTCTTCGATCCGTAAAGGCGTTCGACGTCTTCTTTTTTGAACAGCGATGTGCCGCTGGAAAGGCGCGTCGCTGCGGCGCAGGCGGATGCGTAGCGCAACGCATCCGCATCTTTCCAGCCGCGCATCAGCGCAAAGCAAAGACCTGCGACGAAGCTGTCGCCGGCGCCGACGGCCGAGTGCGCGCGCACGGGGAATACCGGCGCGAACGCGACGCTTTCCTTTGCCGCCATGACGGAGCCGTCGCCGCCATGGGTGATGACGACGCGCTCCGCCGCGCCTTTGGCGACAAGCTTCTGCGCGAACGCCGCGATTTCATCGGGCCAGTTGAGCGGCCGCCCCGAGAGTGACTGATATTCATGTTCATTGTGGCGGAGAAGAAAAATTCCTTCCTTCAACGCCGCTTCAAGACCGTTGATCGAATCGAGAATGAAGCGCGCGCCTTTCGATTTCGAAATCCGCGCCGCATCCGCCCAGAATGTCGCCTGCGCTTCTGCGTCCTGCATCGGCGGCAGGCTGCCCGATCCGACGACGAAATCGCCTTCGCGCGTTTCTTCAGCGACAACGTCGAGAAGAGCCTGTCGCTCCGACGCCGACAATGCCGAGCCCGGAAGGTTGAAACGGTATTCATCGCCGTTCGCCGCATCGCGAACGTGAAAGGCGAGGCGCGTCTCGCTCGAGACGTGGATCGCATGCATAGGCACGCCTTCTTCGGCGACGAGGCCTTTGAGCGCCGCGCCGTAAAGTCCGCCGGTCGTGAAGATGGCGAGCGTGTCGGCGCCGAGCCGCGTCGCCGCGCGCGCAACGTTGAGTCCGCCGCCGCCCGGATGGCTTTCCGGATTGACGCATCTGAGTTTGCGGTTGGGTTCGACCTTCGGCGCGTCAACGGCGAAGTCATAGGTCGGGTTCGGGGTGATGGTGATAATGCGCGGCATGATTACAAAAGCCCCAGTCCCTTGAAACTCACCTCGGTTTTATGGCCGATAACGAGATGGTCGTGCACGCGGATGTTGAGCGCCTGCGCGGCTTTCTGGATCTGGTTCGTCATCTCGATATCGGCGCGCGAGGGGGTCGGATCGCCTGAGGGGTGGTTGTGCACGAGGATGATCGCCGAAGCGCCGACTTCAAGCGCGCGCTTGACGACCTCGCGAGGATAGACGGGCGTATGGTCGACCGTGCCGCGCTGCTGGACTTCATCGGCGATCAGGATGTTCTTTTTGTCGAGGAAAAGAATGCGGAACATTTCCGTCTTTTCGTCGGCCATCGCCGCGCGGCAATAGGAAAGAAGATCATTCCACGATGAAATGACCGGCCGGTCGAGAATGCGGGCCTGGGCGAGCTTGATCGACGCGGCGTGAATGATCTTCATCTCCAGCGCGACATTCTCGGATATCCCCTTGATCTCGGTCAGCCGCTCGACCGGCGCCGCCAGCGCCTGCGGCAGACCGCCGAAGACGCGGATGATTTCTTTCGCCAGCGGCTTCACGTCGCGGCGCGGGATCGCGCGGAATAGAATGAGTTCAAGCAGTTCGTAATCCTGCACGGCGTCGACGCCGGCGCGGCGGAATCGATCCCGCAGCCGGTCGCGATGCCCCGCGGCGTGGTCCGGCGCGCTTTTCATCATCTTGCCGGAAGTCTTCGTGTCCAAGCCGCCGTTCTCCGTCGCCGCGAGATCCCGAAATCGCCCGGGATCAGCGGCGTCACCGTAATGGAATTCCGCTTTTTTCGAAATGCGTTCGTCAGGCGGCCGAATAAGGCGGCCGATCGAGGCCGGCCGGCGATTTGGTGAAAATCTCGACGCCGGTTTCCGTGACGCCGACCGAATGCTCAAATTGCGCCGACAGCGACTTGTCCCGCGACACCGCCGTCCAGCCGTCTTTGAGAAGCTTCACCTCCGGCTTTCCTTCATTGATCATCGGCTCGACCGTGAAGAACATGCCGGCTTTCAGCTCAATGTCGGGCGCGCGATGAACGCCGAAGCGGTCGCGATATTCGGCGTAGTGGACGACGTTCGGCGCGTCGTGAAAGACGCGCCCAAGGCCATGCCCGCAGAAATCGCGAACGACGGAAAAGCCTTCGCCTTCGGCATGGGTCTGAATGGCGCGCCCGATATCGCGCAGCGTATTGCCGGGTTTCACCGTGTCGAGCCCCTTCATCAACGCTTCATATGTCGTATCGACGAGCCGGCGCGCCTTAACCTTCGGTTCGCCGGCCCAGAACATCCGGCTCGTATCGCCGTGCCAGCCGTCGACGATGACGGTGACGTCGATATTCAGGATATCGCCGTTCTTGATCGCCTTGTCGGACGGAATGCCGTGGCAGATGACATGGTTAAGGGAAATGCAGCTTGCGTGGCGATAGCCGCGATAGCCGATCGTCGCTGAAAGCGCGCCTGAATCGAGCACGAATTCGCGGATGAGATTGTCGAGCGCGCCGGTCGTGACGCCCGGCTTCACATGGCCGGCGATCATGTCGAGGCATTCGGCCGCGAGGCGCCCGGCTTTTCTCATGCCGGCGAAATCCTCCGGTCCATGCAGCTTGATTTCGCCGGTCTTGATGTCGGCGCTCGCCTCGGCGTCGGCGTATTGCATGTCGGGTCGCGTCCTTCTGCGCTTTCCGTATCTGGCGCCGAAGCGGCCGGAGATCAATCGCAATATGGCGCAATGTGTGCGCAAGATCCGTGATGGCCGGTTAGCGGGCGTTAATGAAGACCTAATTTTTTTTACGAATTGGCAGGATTGACCTGCGAAAAGCAGTTTGGGGGAGGCGATGAAGTTTTTGGGCTGAGAACCAAATGCGTCTCTGGACTGACCGAAGCGGCAATACGGCCATCGCTTTTGCGGTGTTGTCGCCGTTGCTGTTCTGCGCGGTCGGCATCGGCGTCGATTTTCAGGCGCGTCTCGCGCAAAAGGATTCGCTTCAGGACGCGGCTGACACGCTCGCCCTGCGCGGCGCGCGCGAACTTCTGCTCAAAAACGCAACCGACGCGATGGTCGAGGCGATGCTGAGCGCGACGGCGGAAAAACAGTTCGGGCCGACGCTCGGCGTTTTCCGGATGACGCCGCATGCCGATGAAACGAAAGGCGAGGTTTTCGTTGAAATCACTCAGCCGAGCCGCAACAGCTTTTTCCTGTCGAAGATCGTGCCGCATGAGGACCCGATCATCGTCGATGCGATCGCGGTCGCGCAGGGCGTCACCAATGTCTGCGTCATCGCGCTGGAAGAAAATGACGCTGACGCCGTCAAGGCCAGCCTCGATTCCAAACTCGAAGCGAGAAAATGCGCCATCATGTCGAACTCGACCTCGGCGACAGGCATCAACGTTTCCGGCAAATCGAAAATTTCGGCTGGTTTCATCTGTTCGGCCGGCGGAGCCGAAGGCGGCGGCCTGAATTTCAGCCCGGCGCCGCTGCTTGATTGCCCGCAATACACCGATCCGCTCGCCGAACGCATGCCGCCCGATGTTTCGGGATGCGATCATATCGACAAAGAGCTGTCCCCGTCCGCCGCCGCGGCGGCGTTCGGCATGTCGATGAAAGGCGGCAGCGCCGTCGGAACGACTTCCCCGGTCAGCCTGATTGACGGCGCGACGAGGGGAACGCTTCAGGGCTATACGCGGTTTGACATTGAGCCCGGCGTTTATTGCGGCGGGCTGAAAATTAACGGCCTTGCCGACGTTCACGCCGCCCCTGGCGTTTACGTCATGAAGGACGGACCGCTGACGATCGACACCGGCGGACGTCTTTTTGGTGAAAATGTCGGGATTTATTTTGAGGGAGACGCCTCGGTCTTCGACTTCAAGGTCAATTCGATCGTCCACCTGACGGCGCCGAAAACCGGGCTCATGGCGGGCTTGCTGTTCAGGGAATCGTCCTCGGCGAAAAAAAATCGCCTCTACACGATCTCAAGCGACAATGCGCGCGAATTGCTCGGAACGATCTATCTTCCGCGCGGCGTGCTCAACGTCAATACGATGAAGCCGATCGCCGACAGCTCTGCCTACACCGCAATCATCGCAAACAAGATCGCCTTGAACGGAAAGCCGCAACTGGTGCTCAACACCGATTACGGCGCGACGGACGTGCCGACCCCTGAAGGGGTCGGACCGACCGGCGGCGCAGTCTATTTGCGGGAATAACCGGACGAATTGTTCCGGCGGGGCGGCATGGGCTAGATAGTCGGCGATGTCCAATCCGCCGCTTATCATCGGTTCAATCCTGATCCTGACGCTTTGCGCGCTTGCCTGGGCGCGCGATTTCACGCCGTCATCGCCGGATCGACCCCGCGTCGCCTTTTTCCGCGAGCTTTTGCCGCTTGGGCCGGAACGCTTTCCGCCTTTGCCCGCCGCGCCGGATTCGCTGCATTCCGCGAACGGATGGCTCGCCGTCAATGACAAGGGGCTTTTGATTATCAAGCGGAGCGAGGGATTGCGGCTCGACGCCTATTATCTCGCAGGGCAATGGCTGATCGGCTACGGCCATGCGGGGACCGCAGAAAAGGGCATGACGATCACCGAAGCGGAGGCCGAACGCCTCCTTCTCGCCGATGTCAGGGACGCTGAAGACGCCGTGCGCAATCTTGTCGCCGTGCCGCTCAACGAGAACGAATTTTCCGCGCTCGTTTCGCTGGCCTATAATATGGGGCGCGGCGGTTTCGCGGAAACGGAAGTTTTGCGCCGTCTCAACAGCGGGGACAAATACGGCGCCGCGCAGGCCTTTCGTTATCTCGTATCGGCGGACATTCGCGGCGAGCGCGTCGTGCTTCAAGCGCTTCAGCGCCGGCGCATGGCTGAACGGGGGCTGTTTTTAACGCCGCCTTTGCGGTCATGAGCGGGTCGATCAAGCCGCTTTACCTCCGCGGAGGACTTTAAGGCGCAGGATTGGGACGCTTTCGGGCCGCCGCACCCCCCGGGTCATGTTGACCGCGCCGGCAAGGCCGATATCATCAATTCGGGGGAGGGGGCATGGAAAATTCCCTATTCGACGGGTTTTTGACCACAGCGGCGGCGCTGATCGCCGTGTGGTGCGCAATTGCGATCATCATGCGCGTCCGTCTCGGACGCCTGCAAGAATGGACCTTTCGCAATAGATTGTTGCTGGCGGTGCTCAGCGCCGGACTGGTCGGCGTCATCTCAGGCGTATTGGCGCTCGATTTTGCAGCGCCGGCACTGAAGCAAATGTCCAAAGGCACTTTTCTCGCGCCGTTTCTCAGCGCGTCGGGACCAGTCGTGTTTCTAACGATCGCGGCCTTGATGTTGACGACCGTTGACGAGATGAAGTGCATCATTCTCGCTTTGGCGGAGCGGGCGCCGGATGAGAAAGCATTCTGGAAAAAACTGAATAAGGCTGAAGCCGATATCAAGGATGTGAAAAAAACGAGGCGTCCTTACAGGCCGCCCCCGTCATTTTCGATGAAGAAGCGACGGAAGAAGCGAATCAAAACGGCTTGGCCCGAGGTTCGCAAATGAGCGGTCCTGCTCAGAAAAGTTGGGCGAAGATCGGGCTTGCGGTGTCGCTGTGGTCGCTCGGCACGCTGGTGACCGCCGCGCGCTCCATCGACTATGTCACGGAAAAAGTGACGGAGCGCGTTGTGCAGGAGACGGTGCGGGAGCGGCTTTACGATCTCAAGGTGTTGACGCTTCTTCAGCCGCAGGTCGGCGGAGAGAGCGATAATCCTCCGCCCGACGAAGACGAAAACCCGTCCGGCGGAAACAACGGCGGCGATGAGAGTGCCGGCGACAATCCTGCCGGCGGCGAGGGAAGCGATCCGGCGCCAGGTTCGCTTGATGAGGGCGGCGGCGTCGTTGACGAGCAAGATGGGAACGGCGCTATCGCGCAAGCGAACAATACGGAAATGCTGCGCTGGACCTTTTTCTTCGATCCGGGCGATTTGCGCGACGGCGATTGCGCCGCGGCGAATTTTCGCGACGGCCTGAATTTCTCATTCGGATATACAAGCATGCCGGATGCGCTCGCCGAAGAACAGGCGCGGTTGATCGTCAACAGCCTCGCCAAATGCGTCGGCGATGCGGCGACGACCCCTGTCAGGCTTCAGATCGCCGGCTTCGCCAGCCATATTTCCTGGGACGGGTGCGACGCCGCCGACAGCGCACGGTTAAATCTCGCCCTGGCGCATCGGCGTCGCGACAAGCTTCATGACCTGTTCGCAAAGGCCGCGAAGCAAAGCGCCGACCAGAGGGCGAAGCGTATCGTCATCGCGCCGCGTGACGATTTCCGGAATGTTGCCGACATGCGCCATGCGTTTGGCGGCTATCGGGCCGATATTGAAAACCATCTGAAGAACGCCGTCATCGGCGATCAGTCGGCGCCGGCGCTGCGGCGTCAGCGCGAAACGGGACCGGATGAATTCACCCGGGCGGCGATTGTAAGCTTGACTGACGGCGGATTGTGCTCCGTCGCTGTCGAGCGGGACTGATCGACATAGATGGTGATTCATGCTGGGAATCGGCGTCAGGTCAGATTGAACGGACGCCATTGGACCCATGGAAAAAATATCCTCTTCAAAAACTTTCGGCGGAGAACAGGCCGTCTTCAGGCACAAAAGCGAAACGCTTTCCTGCGAGATGCGGTTCGCCGTTTTCACGCCGCCGGCGGCGCTGCACGGAAAAGGCCCATACCCGACGCTCTATTGGCTTTCGGGCCTCACCTGCACGGAAGACAATTTCACCGTGAAGGCCGGCGCGCAGCGCGTCGCCGCCGAACTGGGGCTGATGATCGTCGCGCCCGATACGAGCCCGCGCGGCGACGACGTTCCTGACATGGATCCGAAGACGTATGATTTCGGCAAGGGCGCCGGCTTCTATCTCGATGCGCGCGAAAAGCCATGGTCGAAACATTATCAAATGTATTCCTATGTCGCGCGCGAATTGCCAGCGTTGATCGCGGCCGGGTTTCCAAGCGATGCGACGCGCACCGGAATCTCCGGCCACTCGATGGGCGGGCATGGCGCGCTGACCCTTCATCTTAAAAACCGGGAAAAATTCCGTTCCTGCTCCGCCTTCGCGCCGATCGTCGCGCCGATGTCGGTTCCTTGGGGCGAAAAGGCGTTGTCAAATTATCTTGGGTCAGATCAATCCGCGTGGGCGGAATATGATGCGACGCGCCTTCTCGAATCGCGCGGCGCCAGCGCGGCGCATATTCTCATCGATCAGGGAACGGCGGACCAGTTTCTCGCCGAGCAATTGCGGCCGGAGCTTTTCGCGGAAGCGGCGCGCAAGGCGGATCAGAAGCTGACGCTCAACATGCGCGACGGCTACGATCATTCCTATTTCTTCATCGCGACCTTTATAGAAGACCATCTGCGCTGGCATTATCGG
>CALAZI010000231.1 GCA_937895955.1 uncultured Alphaproteobacteria bacterium
GCCGGCCTGTCACGCCGGAGGTCGCGGGTTCGAGCCCCGTCACTCGCGCCATTTTCCTCAGGAAAATGAATAGGTTGTCGGAACAGCATTTGGCCGTCGACGACTTTGTTTGGTCCGGGGTACCAACGGGGTACCAGCGCGGATCAAAGTACGTCGCGGCAACTCGCTTTGGATAAAAAGTCAGCGAAGCCGAATCTTCGTCACCCGCCGAAGCGGTCGGCTGAACAACCTTCCCAGCAACAATCCAATTGGGTTTCGCTTTGTCCCATTATTGCGGGAGACGCCAACGACCTGCTGCAAACACGAGTTAGAGTTATTCCGATTTCCTGAAGCGCCCAGTTTGTGTTGCCTACGTCTTGAGTGGGACAAATGGTATTCAGGGGCGGGGCGACGAAATCTAACAATAACAGAGTATTACAGTAAAGTGGGACACTGATTATTCTCGATTGCTGTCGATAATTTTCGGGCAAATGTCCCACTCAAGATTTTTTGCTGCATTGAGCCACAGGCTGGCTGCAGGTCATGGCGGAGACCGTTGGTCGTTGCGCGAGGTCATCGCCCAAATTGCAAGATTGGAGACCTGGGATAGGGCAAAACATGCGACAAGGACGCCGGAGACTTCGCTGACCGGCAAACCAAGCGCGGGCGCCACGGTCATGCCAGCGCCTAAAAGCAATACGTCATAACTTGGCGCGAAAGGGATTCGTGTCGCGGCCTGGCTGGACGTCAGAATTACAAGAAGCGCGCCTAGATGCGCCGTTGGCAAAGCGGTTTTCCAAAGCGCGATTTGAAGAAGCATGACAAATGCGATTCGCATCAAATAGGCGCAGAGGGCGTATCGCACACCCGTTTTCGTTAGCCGAAGAAATCTCGGCCCGATTATCGCGCCAGAGACAATAAGTGCAAGCAGGCCGCCGGCAGCTGCAAAGGCGAATGAAGGGTGCGAAACGAGAGTTTGCTCGCTTTGAGTGGTGAGAAACGGCGTAAAAACGATTGCAACCATAGCCAGCGTCACAGAAGTCGAAACGAAGGAAGAGATGATATTTGCATCCCTGATGTCGAAAAGAGCGCCGCCCAAGTGCGGGTATTTCCTGCCAGCGAGAACAGCGAGATAAGCTTCGCCCGAATAGCCGAGCACCGATTCATTCAAGACGCGTTTTCGCAACATTATTGGAAAAAGCGTTCGCCAGCGGTCGCACCACAAGTGACGGTACAGAACCGCGTCGACGGCAGGCCCTGCAATATACCAGATTGGGAAAAGCGTGTAGAACGCTATCGAACGCGGCATTTCAGCCAATATGCGCGTCCAGCCAACGTTATTCAGCCTTTGTAGGACTAATATGCCGACGCCAGCCAAAATGATTAGGCGCAATATTGCGCTTACCTTTGGTTGCTCAACGAAACGAATGGCAGTGCTTATCGCGCCGACATTGCTGCGAGTAGGTAGGGCGGGTGCATCGTTATCAAGTCCAGTAAAACGCAGATCGTTATTCCTTATTGCTCTCGGTGCGCTCGTCCGAATGAGAATCCCATTTTTTAGACCACATTGCCGCCGCAACCGCAGATAAGGCCGCCAGGAGAAGCGCAAGACCTAAACGGTCGAGAAATTTTGGCGTGGAATAATTCGCCTTTCTTGCGCTTAAAATCGTATCGTCGCGAACTGAAGGAATAATCTTCAATTCATTCTGCAGCCTTGCGCTTTTTGCTTTTATGCCGCCCATGGCTGTTCCCGAAGCGCTTCGTTGGATAACCGGCGGCTGCGCAGGCTTCCGGCAAGAAGGCTGTAGAAGAACCAGCGTTTCAGCTCGAATGGGGTAAGAAGGTAGAGGAGTTGCTCAACCCTGGACCACGAAACATTTTTTCTATCGGATCGACGCGGTGAAGTCTCGCACCATAAATTCTCGTCGTAAACGATCTCGCCCTGTGACAAGAGGCGATGAACAATTTCGTGGTCTTCAAGGACAAATGGCCATATTGCAGAATCATACCCGCCTACAGCGCGAAAGTCGCGCGTTCGGAAGATCTGCCCGAAGCCGCCGCAGTGACATTGTTTTGTGAAGATTTTCGAAGCCAAGATCGTCCTGTCGATCTGTCGGCGGGCTTGAGGCGAGTTCTCTGGCGCCGTGACGCCGACAGCGAGAGCGCCAACCGCGTTCGACTTCGCTCTATCAAGCAGATTGAGCGCGGTCTCGAAATATTGCGGGGGATAGAATGTGTCAGCATCGCAAAATGCGACATACTCTGTCGAGATCAGGTTTTGGCCGACTTCGAGCGCGTAAAGTTTACCGGGCCTTGCTGCATTGACGATGATGATTTCGATATCGCGGAATTTGGCGGCGATTGCGCGGCATAGCGCTGCGCCGTCATCGGTTGAGGCATTATCAACGAGCACGATCCGGGTCGGGCAAAGGCGTTGCGCCAAAAGCGAATTTAGTGTCGCTGGAATGAATTTCGCCTCGTTGAAAAATGGCAAAATCACCGTCACCGGACCCGATTGGCGGACCAGCCCCGTTTCGCGGCGGCGCCTTATCTCCTGGCCGCTGGCGAAATTGATGACGTTCATGATTGCCGCCCATTTAGTGGTCTGCCAGTACAATTGACGGCGCCCTCGCTTCGTCACCTCTATTTTCGAGGGAAATAAATGCGGTTCTGTGCGGCGGGCGCTCGCTAAATCGCCGCCGGTCGTTATATTCCGGCGCGACAGTTGTCTTGCCCGAAAGCCCCATGACCGGACCGCACGACCTTAAGTCGATATTTTCCGCCAAACGCGCCTATTTTGTGCGTGTGATTGCACGCCGATTGCGAAACGCGGACATCGCGGAAGAAATCGTGCAGGAGGCGTTTCTACAGGTGGCGGCGGTGGAAAAGACCCAAAGAATTGAGAACCCCGAAGGCTATCTCATGCGGGCGGCGATCAATTTATCGACCGACTGGCTGCGCCAGGAGGCGAGCCGGCGCCGGCGCGAAAAGGACTGGTCGGATGTCGCCTATGCGTTTGATGGCGGCGGGGAGGCCGCTTCGCTTGCGCCGTCCCCGGCGCAAACGGTCATCGCCCGGGATGAGTACCGGCGGCTGGAAGCGGCGCTCAGCCGATTGACGCCCCAAGTCCGGACAGCATTTACGCTCCACAAGGTCGAGGGTCTCTCCCACCTGGAGACCGCCGCGCAAATGGGGCTCAGCCGCAGCACCGTTGAAAAGCACATCATGAAAGCGATGCGCTTTTTGATTGATGAGATGAATATTGAGGACCCCATAGAGGCGAATAGGGGTCTAATGCGTCAAGATAATGAAAGGAGCGCTGACAGATGACGATGCATCGCGACTGGCGCTCGATTCCTGAAAAGGTGCGGGAGGAGGCGGTTGAATGGCGCGTGCGTCTCGCGGCGGGCGACGCCGGGGACGAGGAATATGCGGCGTTCGGCGATTGGATCGCCAGCGACGAAGCGCACGCGGCCGCTTATGAGCTTGTTGAACTCGCTGACGGCCGGATCGACGCCGCCTTTGCGTCAAGGCCGATTCATCGCCAGGCGCCTGCGCCGCCACGCCGCCAACTCCAAAATATTGGCCGGCAGGCGCCGCGATTTACATTTAATCAGATGACAGCGATGGCCGCATCACTTGCCGCATTCGTCGCATTGAGCGTTTTCGCCACATCGAAGATTTTCCCACCGCACATTCAATCAACGGCGTTCGCGGCTGTAGAGGCTCCCGAGACCGTCGTGCTTGACGACGGCACGAGCATTGTTCTCGCGCCGGGGGCGTCAATGACCGCCGTGATCGACGCGAAAGGCCGAAGAGTTTCGAACTTTAAGGGCGCCGGGTTCTTTCACGTCGCGAGCGATGCTGCGCGCCCCTTCACAATATCCTTCGACGGCAGGGCAGTTACCGTTGTCGGCACGCAGTTTGAAATTCAAGCCTTTTCAGATCGTCAGTCGGTTTCCGTCCTTGAGGGGGCGGTGCGTGTCGGTGAAGACGGCGCCGCTGCCGCCGATCCGGTGAAACTTACCGCCGGTGAGAAGGCGGAAATGAAAAGCGCTGGAGCGGCGCCTGTTGTTTCGAATATTGACGCCGCAGAAGTCGCGCCGTGGCGCGACGGAATTCTCGAATTCGAGGGCGCATCGCTCGCCAGCGTCGCGCAGGCGCTGAATGAAATTTATGGCGATGAGACGTTTTTGACCGATAGTGATAGCGCTGACGCCGTTACATTTAGCGGCGTTCTTCACGTTTCCTCCCCGCAGATCGTAGCCAGCCGGCTTGAAGAACTATTGCCGGTTTCAGCCGAGATCTCTAGGGGAAGAGTCAAGTTGCGGAGCAATGATCGGCGCGAGTCCGGCCCCAGCCATGAAGACTGAAAAACGACGATCCGTCATCGCGTGTTTGCATGACGTGACGCCAAAATACTTCGACAGATTGATTGAAATCGACGATTTTTATCAACGTGTCGGCATCGGATCCCGGTACGCGATGCTCGTCGTGCCTGATTTTGGCGGGCATTGGAAGCTTACGGAGTTTCCGGAATTCTGCGCCTGGCTTCGCGACAGGGCTGAGGAGGGCGTCGAATTATTTCTCCACGGTTTTTATCATAAGGACTTTACTCCCGCAGCGGAGTTAAGCCCCCGCCTTCGACTTCAATATCAGCTTCTTGGCGAGGGCGAGTTTGCCGCCCTTTCATTTATCGAGGCGCGCACGAGAATTGAAAATGGCCGCCGTATCCTGGAAGAGGCGCTTGAAACGAAAGTCGACGCCTTCGTTGCGCCGGCCTGGCAATATAGCGTGGGCGCGCGCGCGGCGTTGAAGGAAATGCGATTTCGAATAGCGGAAGATCGGTCTCGCGTTTGGAACCCTGCAACCGGTAAAACGCTGACGCAAACGCCTGTCATCGCGTATTCGGGGCGTAGCACAGTGCGCCGAGAATTATCGATAGGGTGGTCGCAAGCTGCGACGCGCTTAATGGAGACGGCGCGCGTCGTCAGGCACGCCCTCCATCCTCAGGATTTTGACAGCGTCAGGCTGGCGGATGAAATCGAGCGCAGCCTTTCGGAACTAGTTCGCGAACGCGATGTCGCGCCCTATCGCAGTTTGCTCGACGAAGGGCGTGTACATTGATTTTTGTTCGATTACCGTTTCGTATAATCTGAACAAAGTCGTGAAGTGATCTGTCGTGGTGCTAATCGCCGCCGCCTGCTCCAGCGCGCGCCGGCGTAATTGTGCAGGATCGCGCGCAAAGATGCGCTCGATTGCGTTCGCGCAGGCGTCTACGTCGTCCGGGGTGAAGAATTCGGCGCAACTATCCGTGGCGAGTTCAGCAGCGCCGCCGGTTGCCGGCACGACAAGCGGCAGTCCGGCGCACAGCGCTTCGCCGATAACCAAGCCGTAGGTTTCGGCCGGACACCCATGTATATAAGCGTCAGAGCTTGCCAACATTGCCGACAATCGATTCCGATCGGAAACAAATCCGGCTATGTGCGTTCCGCCGAACTTGCCGGCGAGCCGATCGATGCGGTTTCGGATCGGGCCGTCACCGACAATGTAAAGCCCGATTGGACGGCTTTTGCCTGCTTTCGCCGCAGCTTCCATTAATAACGGAATGCGTTTTTCCGGGTGATGCCGGCTGATCGTGATCAACAGGCGCCCCGAATCCGCATTGACGCCGCATGATTGAAGCATTTGCCGCCTCAGATCGCTGCAATATTGCGTCAATCTGAACTCATCTTTGTTTACGCCGAATGGCACAATCTGCGGAGCGGTAAGCCCCAGTTGCGTAAGGCGCGCCGAAAGCCAGGAGCTGGCGACAACTGATGTGTCAAAAAGCCGCTGAAGCTTGCGCATATAAAGGAAAAACCAGGCGAACATTCGGTCGATTGACTGTTCGGGCGCAAGATTTCGCAAAATGGTTCTAGGGTAAGTGAGGACCGGATCTTGATGGATGACTAACGCTTTGGGAATGCGCGCAGGCTGCCGGCCGGCGAACCAAGCGCCGCGCCAGGGCGATGACCCTTCAATGAAATCTGGGTTTTCCGCTGCGACAATTTCGTCAATGGGCTCTTGGCGCCAAAAGAGGTGGTAACGCGGATCGAAAGGTATGGCCGGCGATTTCACCCAGTAAACCTTTCCCCCGCTTCGCGTTTCGATGCGATCGGAGGGTCCTGGCGCAATCAGTACCAACTGGTGACCAGCAGCGGTCGCTGCGGCGAACTTTCGGTTGATATAGGTGCGCACGCCGCCGCCGCGCTCGGAATAAAACTCCGCGACCTCAAGAATTTTCATCTGTATAAGGCCCCATGGAAGAAATGATCCCGCCGTCTGGCGGAAAACTCGCGACTTAACCTTTTGACGGAGCCCCACGCCTGCATCCTCCATTGGCGGAAATTGTACGCCAGCCGCGCAAAACGCCTTTTCGGCGGCTTCGGAATTGTTCAATATCGCGCGATGTTGCGCAGCACCTTCTTGGCGATAACAATGGCCGCCGCTTCGCCCGCGATGGCGTCGCCAGTCGTCGCGCGGATTGAAATTGCCGCGATGCCGCTGCGTTCGGCGCTCGCGCGTCTGGCGCGGCAAGGTGACGTCTCGATATCTTTTGGCGATCTGCCGGTTGACGACTTTCGAAGCAGCTATGTGGTCGGGGCGCGTTCAGTCGATGAAGCGCTCGAGCGCCTTCTGCGCGGCACTCCATTCGACTATGAGCGTGGTGAGAATGAAACTGTACGCCTTGTTCAAAGGGCGTCGTCTGTTCATGGCGCGGCATCGGCTGACCCGCCGGAAAGAGATTCATCGGACGTCATTGTCGTTAGCGCGATGAAGCGCCCTGCTGACGCACGCCGGCTTCCGGTCAGCGTTGCCGCCGTATCAGGAGGCGACGTCGCGGCCTCCGGCGCGGTGGAGGCGAGCGACCTTTCATCACGGCTAGCGGGGATAGCGTTTACAAATCTCGGCGTCAGCCGGAACAAGATTTTCGTGCGAGGCCTATCCGACGGTCCTTTTGCTGACCGCACACAGTCGACAGTCGGCGTCTATCTTGATGAAACGCCGCTCATATTGAACGACACCAATCCCGACCTGCAAATGATCGACCTTGAGCGGGTGGAGCTCATCCGGGGGCCGCAGGGATCGCTTTACGGCGGCGGCTCGATAGGCGGATTGCTCAAGATGACGACGGCGAAACCCGCGCTAGATGAAAAAAGCGCGATGCTCGGCGCGGCCGCCGCGTTGACGAAAGGCGGCGCCGCGAGCGCGCAGCTGGAAGCTGTCGCGAATTTGCCTATCGTTGATGACGAGTTCGGCGCTCGAATTGTCGCCTACCACCGCTCGCTCGGCGGGTTTATCGACGATGTCGGGCTGGCGAAGGAGGATGTAAACGCTTCTGAAGTTTCGGGAGGAAGGTTGGCGTTGCGATATGCGCCGGGCAATCTGTTTACGATTGACGGGATGATTGCGTTGCAGCGCGTTGACGCGGACGGCACACAATATGCATTTTCTGATTTGCCCGGCTTGTCGCGCTCGACTGCAAACGCCGAACCTTACCGTGACGCATTCAATCTTGCATCAGTGACTGTGACAGGGGAGTTTCCCGGCGTCACGCTGACATCTGCGACATCCTATACATGGCGTCGCTCGGATATCGCATTTGACGCGACGGCGGCGCTGCCTGATCTTCTCGGCGATAACAATTCAACCGGCCTATTATCTACAGACGATCGCAGCAAAACTATATTTCACGAAACCAGAGCGGCCTTTGAGGATGTCGCTGGAATGAAAGCGCTTGCCGGCGTTTTTCTCCTTTCTCGAAATGAGGTTTTTGACACGGTTTTTTCGCTCTCGCCGGCGGCCGCCTCGCCTTTTCAGTTGGAGCGTAATGATTCCTATCGGGAGATTGCGCTCTTTGGCGAAGCGACCGCGGACTTGACGAATACCCTTTCACTGACGGTCGGCGGTCGTGTCGCAATTACTGATTTCGAAGTTGACTCGTTAAGTTCAGGCTTGTTGTCGATATCGGCTGGCGATATTGAGGTAAGAAATTCAAGAATGTTCATTTCGCCGAAAATTGCGATTGCTAAAGAAATTGGAGACTTTAGTATAGTCTACGGTCAGATAGCGCGCGGTTCTCGCGCGGGCGGCGTCAATCTTTCCGGGCCGCTCGATGCGCTTTTCGATCCGGATAGCGATGCCGGTCAAATCGTCTTTGAGCCCGACGGCTTATGGAATTTTGAAGCGGGCTTGAAATCCCTGCTTTGGAGCGGCCGCATCGATGTTTCCGCATCCGCATTTTACGTGATCTGGAACAACATGCAGACGGACCAGTTTCTGCCTTCTGGTTTTTCCTATATTGCGAATGCGGGACGCGCGCGAAACTATGGGTTAGAGCTGGAAACGGCCATTCGCCCGACAGAAAAACTGGAAGTACGGGCGTCCTTGTTCCTCAATAGCCCTGAATTGCGGTCGGCAAATCCGCTTCTTGGCGCGGAACGAGGTGATGCGCTCCCCAATATCGCGAATATTTCCGCTGGGCTCGGCCTTTCCTATCATACGCCGCTTAATGCGCGCTGGGATTTGGGTGTTGACGCCGATTTCAGCTATTTGGGACGCTCATATCTGACGTTTTCAAGCGGGTCCGCCTCGCCAATGGGCGACTTTGAAACGCTAGCTCTCCGCGCTTATGTCTCACGCGGGAGCCTTACGTTTGGATTTGATTCGGAAAACCTCATGAATGAACGGGGAAACACCTTTTCATTTGGTAATCCTTTCAGCGCGCCATTCCACAACCAGGAAACGCCCCTTCGGCCGCGCACGCTCGGACTATTCCTCCGAAAGGAATTTTGAAGCGGTTGAGAGGCTCTGTAAGCGAGCGCGATTGCGGTCGCCGCAAGCAAGGCGAAAGCTAACGCAAGTTTTTCGAGCCCGGCAAAATCACTGTGTTCCGCGGCGCCGGCGAATTGAATGTAAGAGAGAAAAATAGCCGCGCCGAAAAGCAATGAATAATCTCGGCCTCTCGGCGCACTCATAGAGCCGAGCGCGGCAGCGATAACGGCAAAGGGAATAAAGCTGACGCCATGTGCGAGGAGAGCCGCCAGGCGTAGTCGAAACCGCGACACGGGGTCGGTGTCGGGCGATGCTTCGCGGGAGAATGATTTTTGGACAAGCTTTAAAAGACCGATTTCTTTTGCGCGCGAGCCGAAAACGCGAAACTCAGCGATAGTTGGTCCTTTCAACGGAAGGGTTAAAGTTTCGAACTCCATTTCACCGATACGCGCGCCGGTTGGTCCAGTTAGCAGTTGTCGGCCGTCGCGCAGCGAAAGCATATAGCCGGCGCCGAGGCGCGGACGGGGCAGACGGCCTCGCTTTGCGCTCGTTGCGATGATGGTCCCGTCAGTCCGCCTTTGTTCAATGAACACCCCAGATAGGTTTCCCGTATTTCGATCTGCTGCTTGCGAAAAAAAGCTAGTTCCATCGCCGATGTCCAGCCAGACTCCGGCCTGAAGCGGCGGGCCATACGCGCCATACGACAGGTAATAACCGGTTTTTTCAAATCGATGTTCGCCGCGCGGCTGCAAGACGCCGGCGGTGAACAGATATGCCGACCCAAGAATGAAGGAAAGAATGAGTGCTGGCGAGAGCAAGCGCGCGAAAGATTGACCGGCCGCGTGAAATGAGGTCAGCGCGCCTTCTTTGTTCATCGTGCGAAAGGCGATCAGGATGGCGAAGAAAAATGCGAGCTGCATAGCTTGCGCGCAATATTCCGGCAAGACCGCGACCAGCATCTGAAAAATCGCCGCTGGAGGGCCTTTTTCATCGACAAGGACATTTGTCAGGCGAACAGATTGTTCCAGCGCCAGCGCCGCCAACGCGACGAAATAAATGAAGACGAACGGCCTACATATATTACTTAGAATGAGCCGATCCACTCTCTTCATACTCTTCCCGGGCCATTTTTCAATTTTGGAGCCGAATCCGCAAATCGATGCCGCAGTCGGCGACTTCGAATAATGCATCTTTTAGATGCGGCCCTTTCAGAGTGACGCGGGGGTTGTTTGATAGCGCCCAGGGTTCTTTCGGCAGGCCGAGAAAATTTCTGTCGAAATCTGTATTTGCATTTTCGTCTTGGTAGACCGATAGTGCGTATTTGCCCGGCTGGGGCGCAAAAATGCAAAATGCGGTCATCGGCGCGTGCGCGGCTAACCGTAAAATTGATAGCCGGGATGCGCCGGAAAGGAAGCCTTCTATCTTATTGGGATACAATTCGGCCACCAAAAGTCCGGCGGAGACTTTGACATTTTCGACGCGCACACGGATCTCGAAATCGCCGCCGGTGCACGACGGATAATCAATTGTCGGTTCGGCATCGGCGGCCTCACATAGAAACGCCAATGCGCCGGCTACGAAAAATAACGCCAACGTCATATTATTTTTGACGTAGCCAGGTTCACGCGACCTCTATCGAAGTGAAGGAGAACCAATAACAGATAGCGCCTGCAACTCTGGCCATAGGATCATAGGTTATGCTGCTGGTCTTCAAGAGGCATCGCTCTGATTGGCTTTTGGACAGAAGAAGTGCGCCCGAATGAATGCTGCTTTAATCTGTTGGTTGGCGGTCAGCACTCGATCTTGCAAGTCTTCCTTTGCTTCCGATGCCTCAACCATAGTAGAAATCTGGTCAAGCTCCCGAGGGGTCAACGCCCTCTCGAATACTGAAGTGAAGCATGCGCTCCTATTTGAGGAAGCGCCGAGTCGCTCCAACCCTTTGGCAATTTTGTTAGTAATGCTCGTCCTGAAAATTTCGGAGCTTTGTTTGTCTGGGACGATAGTCGAACAGCTCGACGCAATGAAGCTTAAGCAAAGCGCCATAATGGATGCTGATAGAAACCGCTCGCACATTACTTGTTTCTGATGCTTTGCGCATCTTGTGTTGCAAAAGATTGACGGAGTCGGCTCAAAAAAACCTCCACTGCCTTCCGCGGTCAAGCTGCCGCGAGATGTCTATCGCGACACGCATCTGATCTACAACGGTTTAACATTGGGAATAATCAATATTCGGCTTAAGCGTCTGCAATACGCCCCCAGCTAGGATGAGTGGAAATCAGCGTCAACTTTTTTCGCGGTCATGATCAGGCGACTTGCTGCTATCTCTTTTGCGCTTCTCGGCGCCTGCGTGCACTACCAGCCTCAGCCATTAGCTGTTGATGCTATCGCTAACCGAGGTCTGCCTGGGGCGATCGACCCGGACGCGATAAAAACGGAACTCGCGAAATTCGCGCCTGCGCGCGCATGGGACGGTGAAACCTGGGACGAAACCAGTCTTCTCGCAGCCGCCTTGGCGTACAATCCTGATTTACGCGCAACGCGCGCGGGCGCCGCCGCGGCACTAGCGGAAGCCAAGGCCGCGCGTGTCCGGCCTGGCCCGACGCTAACGCTGACGGCGGAATACGCCTTCAATCCGGCGGAGTCATCGCCCTGGCTGTTCGGACTTGCGACGGATCAATTGCTCGATCTTGGCGGACGCCGCCGCGCACGGATCGCTGACGCCGATATTGTCGCCAAAGCGGCGGCGTATTCTTATGAGAATGCAGTCTGGAATGCGCGCAGTGAGGTCACAACGGCGATCGCCGCCGTCAATTCATCGTCGGCGGTTGCGGCGCTTTATGATGAGGTCGTTCCTTTGAGAAACCGACAGGTCGCCGCGCTGCGCAATCAGCTTGTCGAGGGCGCGGCCTCAAGCCTTGACCTAGAGCGGGTCAGACAGTCGGCGGCGAACGATGCGACGGCTGCGGCGAGTGCGCGGTCCGAAAGTCGCGCCGCGCGCCTTTCCCTTGCGAAGGCGATTGGCGTGGCGCCGGCCGCCATTGACGGCCTTGCGCTTGATCAAGGAGCCATTGAGGAGATCGCCGCACTTTCTCCTGATCTTCGTGCGAACGCGCTGCAGGCGCGGCCCGACATATTTGACTCCGTCGTCACCTATGACCGGTCAGAGGAAGCGCTGCGGGCGGCAGTCGCGGCGCAATATCCGGAGATCCATGTCGGCCCCGGCTACACATGGGAGCGGGGGCTTTCGAAATTGCCATTCAACCTGACGCTCGCGTTTCCATCGGCTGATTTCGGCGCCGCCGGGATCGCCGCCGCCGAAGCCCGGCGCGAAGAAGCGGCGCGGAAGCTTGAAGCGACAGTCTTCGCAGCCGAACGCAGCGTCGACTCGGCGTTTGAAACCTACCGCGCCGCGCGCGAAACGTATGAGATCATCCGCGATGAGACGGCGCCGACTGCGCAGGCCATAGCCGCGCAGGCCGAAAGGGCGCTCGATGTCGGCGCCATGGATCGCGCGACCTGGGCTGACGCTAAAATCGGCGCGCTGACCGCAGCGATCGATCTGGCGCGCGCCGAACAGGCGCTTATTGCCGCGCGCGTCGCGCTTGAAGGCGCACTGCGGCAATCGTTTGAAAATCCAGCGTTGGGTCAAGCGGCCGGGTTTAAAGAATCGGGGAAATCGAAAAATGAATAGACTGCGAAGTTTCATCCTGCTGACGATAGCGGCAGCCTCGGCAAGCGATCCTGTTGCAGCTCAAACCGCGAGCATCGCGCTCGAACCGGCGGACCAGCAGAAACTCGGCGTTGAAACGACGACACTCGCGACAACGACAATGGAAGCGTCAGTACCTGCCTTTGTACGGGTGCTCGATCCGAGCGCGCTTGCCATGCTCGATGGCGATCTCGCCGCGGCGGAGGCCGCTGCAAGCGCCTCCGGTAAGGAACGTGATCGCCTGGCGCGTCTCGCGGCCGCAGATGCAAGCGCGTCCAGACAAGCCGCCGAAGCCGCCGCAGCGAAGGCGTCGGCCGATGCAGCACAGGCGCTGACGCTGAAGCGCCGCCTGTCGGTCGAATGGTCGCCGGCGCTCGCAGTGATGACGGCGGACGATCGAACGGCGCTCGTCAACAATCTAATTGCGGGCAAGGCGGCGCTGATCCGTGCGGATGTGCTTGGTGCAAGCGCGGTTGGCGCGAACGAAGTCTCAATATTTGCAAATGATGGCGCTCCGGTTATGGGCGCGGCCATAGGACGTGCGGGCGCCGCCGATCCGCGCATGCGAACCCTTGGCGTTATGGCCATAGCAAAGGGAGCCGGCGTTGAATTTCTGCCGCCCGGCGCGGCGTTCGAAGGCCGAATCTCTGGCGGCGGCGAAATGAACGGCGTGCTCATTCCGCGCAGTGCGGTCGTCCGCCTCGACGGCGCCAATTGGGCCTATGTGCAAACCGGCGACGCCGTGTTTGAACGCCGCGAGATCTCCAGCGCTGTGAAAACGCAGGAAGGGTGGTTTGTCACTCAGGGCTTTTCCGCTGGCGAAAAACTGGTCGTGAAGGGCGCCGGATCGTTGCTCGGCGTCGAGCGGGCGGATGAATCCGCGGAGGCCGATTGATCATGCTGACAGAGGTCGTTGCCGTATCGTTACGCTACCCGCGGCTCATTGCAATGGCGGCGGGGCTGGTCATGGCGCTTGGCGGTCTGCTGCTGGCGCGCTCAGAATTCGAAGTGTTTCCGGAGTTTGTGCCCGCCCAGGCAAGCGTGCAGGTCGAAGCGCCCGGCATGACGGCGGGTCAGGTCGAACTTCTCGTCACGCAACCGCTTGAACAGGCCATCAACGGAGCGACCGGCGTCGTAGCGGTGCGCTCGAAATCAATTCAGGGCCTGTCTGTTGTTGACGTTACATTTCGGAGCGGCGAAGACCCATATCGCGCGCGACAAGTTGTTGCGGAGCGCATCGCCGAAGCCGCCGGCCGTCTTCCAACTAATGTGAGCGCGCCAAGCCTTTCTCCATTGACCTCTTCCACTATGGACCTTCTGAAGATCGGCTTTGTCAGCGACACACTGAGTCCCGCCGAGCTTCGCGATCTCGCGCAATGGACAATAAAGCCACGCTTTCTATCGACAGAGGGCGTTGCACGCGTCAATATTTTCGGCGGCGACCTACAACGCATTGAAGTGCGCGCCCGCATGTCCGATCTTATCGCGCGCAATCTCTCTATCAATGACGTGATCGCTGCGGTCCAATCGGCGACGGCGATCCGCGGCGGCGGCTTTGTGGATACGGCGGCGCAACGGATTATCGTAGAGCCGCGCGGCGCGGCGTTGACCCCGAACGATCTCAAAGGCGCTACGGTGGCGCCATCCGGAGCCTCGCCGATCCGCCTTCAGGACGTCGCGGATGTCGTTTATGCGCCGACGCCGAAATTCGGCGATACACTTGTCATGGGCAAACCGGGCGTGCTGCTTACCCTGGCGACGCAATACGGCGCCAACACGCTGACGGTGACGAAAACTGTCGAAGCGGCGCTCGCGGAGTTGCGGCCGGGACTGGAAGCGCAGGGTGTTGTCATCTATCCCGCGCTGCATCGCCCCGCGAATTTTATTGAAACGGCGCTCGCCGGAATTCGGGGCGACCTCATCGTCGGCGCCGTTCTTATTCTCATCGTTTTGATCGGTTTCACGCGCGACTGGCGAACGGCGTTCGTTGCGTTCATTTCTATTCCGTTTTCGCTCCTGGCGGCGATCATTATCTTCGATATTTTCCATGTGACGATCAACACGATGATACTCGGCGGCCTAGCGGTGGCGCTGGGCGTTGTCATCGACGATGCGGTCATCGGGGCGGAAAATATTCTAAGGCGGCTGCGTGAAAATCGGTCGCGGCCCGCCCTCGATGTCATTCTTGATGCGGTTGTCGAAGTGCGTGCGCCAGTCGTTTACGCAACGCTAATTCTGGCGTTGACCATGGCGCCAATTCTCTTCCTCACGGGACTTCAAGGGGCGTTCTTCGCGCCGCTTGCGCTCGCTTTCATTCTTGCAATCACCGCATCGCTCATCGTTGCAATAACCGTCACGCCAGCCCTTGCACTGCTTTTGCTACAGAAGGCGACGCCGCCGCCTGAGCCGGGCGTCATGCTTCAGGTGAAACGTGCTCATACGAAATTACTTCAGAAGGTCATGCATCGCCCGCGCGCGGCACTGGCCGTAAGCCTCGCGATCGGCGGACTGGCTGTCATCGGGTCATCACTGTTCGGCGCTGAACTTTTGCCGGCCTTCAGGGAGCGTCATTACGTTCTCGCCGTCACCGGCCCCAGCGGCGCCTCGCTTGACTGGATGAAGGATGTCGGCGCGCGGTTATCGAAAGACCTTCTCGCTATTCCCGGCATTGCGACGGTCGAACAGCAGATCGGCCGTGCCGAGGCTGGAGAAGACACCTTTCCTCCGAATGAAAGCGAATTCCATGTTGAACTGCAGAAAGTCAAAGGCCACGAGGAAGAACGGATTCTCGAAGACATACGCTCGACGCTCCAGTCATATCCGGGCCTCGAAACCGAGGCGCTGACATTTCTTGGCGACCGCATTGGTGAGTCGCTTTCCGGCGAAACCGCTGCAATCGCCATTAGCGCCTACGGTCCTGATCTTGACGCGCTTGATCGCGTCGCAAGCGCCATCGCTGCGGCGGTTCGTTCCGTGCCCGGCGCTGTCGATGTTCGCATCCAGACGCCTCCGGGTCTGCCGGTGATGGCGGTGACCCTGGACCAGGCGAAACTTGGAATGAGCGGCGTCAGCGCGACCGACGCCTATGACGCTATTGGCGCCGCTTATCAAGGTGTTTCGGTATCCCAGATCGCGGACGGTCTGCGCCTGACGGATGTCGCCGTGACCTTGCCTGTGACGGACGTGCTCGATCCTGAAGATGTCAGCGAAATACCGGTGCGGGGTCCCGACGGAGCGATAACGCGGCTGGGCGGCGTCTCAAACGCGTTTTTGACGACCGATCGCGCAACGATCAGCCATGACGGCGGCCGGCGGCGGCAGGTTGTGACGGCGAACGGATCGACAAAAGACATCGCCGGACTTTCAAATCGCATCGCTGCTTCTGTCGCATCGAATGTCAAATTGCCGCCAGGCGTTTATCTTGAATACTCAGGCGTGGCGGAAGGGCAAGCGGCGGCGCAGCGCGAACTCCTGATCAATGTTTCGATCGCCGCTATCGGCATTATCGTAACGCTTATCCTTGCGTTCGGCGGCGGCCGGGCGGCGACGCTTATTCTGCTGACGGCTCCATCCGCGCTTGCAGGCGGCGTAATTGCGGTCGCGCTTGCGGGCGGCGTCCTGTCGCTCGGTTCTCTTGTCGGTTTCGTCGCGCTCTTTGGCATTGCAGCGCGCAATGCCATTCTGCTTGTTGCGCATGCAGATCAACTGGTCGAAACGGAAGGCGCAGACTGGACGGTCGAAACAGTTGTGCTGGCGACGAGCGAGCGCCTGACCCCGATCCTGATGACTGCGCTTGTCACCGCGCTCGGCATGCTGCCCCTCGCGCTCGGCTCGGGAGAAGCCGGCCGAGAAGTCCAAGGGCCAATGGCGGCCGTCATTCTCGGCGGGCTGTTCACCTCGACGGCGATGACCCTTATTCTGTTGCCGCCGCTGATCTTCGCCTATCGGCGCGGGGCCGAGGCGACTATCATCAGGGAGGCGACTGCGAGCTAGTCTATGCGAATTCTTCTTGTCGAAGACGATAGCGAAACCGCCGAATATGTTGCGGCGGGCTTACGGCAGGAAGGCTTTGTCGTTGACCATGCGCCGGATGGCCTCGACGGATTGCATATTGCGACAGAATCGCCGCCGGACCTGATGATTATCGATCGCATGCTGCCACGGCTCGACGGCGTATCCATGCTCAAGGCCGCGCGCGCCGCAGGGGTCGATGCACCCGCGCTATTTCTTACAGCGCTAGGAACGGTTGACGATCGTGTCGAGGGCATTGATGCGGGTGGCGATGATTATCTCGTTAAACCATTCGCCTTTTCAGAATTGCGCGCACGTGTTCACGCGCTGCTCCGGCGCGCGCCTCTGCGCGAGGAAAAAGCTGAACTTGTTATCGGCGACCTGACGCTTGACCGGCTTGCTCGGCGTGTCTTGCGCAACAACGAAGAAATCAAACTACAAGCGCGTGAGTTTCAGTTGCTCGAATTTCTGATGCTAAACGAAGGGCGCATCGTTACACGCACAATGCTGCTCGAAGAAATTTGGGGCTTTCGGTTCGATCCGGGGACGAACATCGTTGAGACGCATATCAGCCGGTTGCGCTCAAAAATCGGCGACGGAACGGCGATGATCACAACGAAGCGCGGAGCCGGATATGTCCTCTCCGCCAAATAAGCCGGGTCTTTTCCACGCTTCGGGATTTCGGCTGGCCGCGTTTTATGCCGCGCTTCTGACGATTGCTTTCGCCGCGACCGCACTGATCGTCTGGTTTAGCGCGACGGCTTCGGCGGAAAACGCTTTGCGGCAGAAGATCGAACTTGAAGCCGATGCGCTGGCGCATGAACTCGATGCGGAAGGCGCCGATGCCGTGCGGGCGGCGATTGCGGCGCGAATGGAGCGCCCCGGTGCGCCAGAATACTGGCTTACCGATGCTTCCGGGCAAAGGTTGATTGGCGATGCGCCGGCGATGGAGGGGCCGAATGGCTGGCGAAAGGTAAGACTAACCCATGCGGACGATATTGACGGCGCAGAGGGCGCTGAAGAACTCATGGTGCTGACGCGGTCTTTTACAAACGGCATGAGGTTGTCCGTTGGCGAAGACCTAGCCGAGGGCCGGCATATTATCGGAATGACCATTTCTATCCTTGCGCGAGTTGGCGCAGCCAGTGTTGTTCTGGTCTTGCTCGTTGGGTTTTTGGTAACGCGCAACAGCCTGCGGCGTCTCGATGATATTTCGATTGCGCTTGAAAGCGTCGGCGCTGGAAATCTTAAAGCGCGCGCACTTGTGCGCCGGGAGTTCTTTCTTAGTGACCTGGAACGCGTTTCGGAAGGTATCAACCGGATGTTAGACCGCAATGAATCGCTCGTTAGCGGTTTGCGGCGCGTTACGCGCGATGTCGCTCATGATTTGCGTACGCCGCTGACTCATTTGCGGCAACGGATGGAACAAGCGCGAGAGGCGGAAGGGCTGAGCAAAAACGACGCGATCGCAGCCGCAGAAAACAAGGCCGGACAGATCATCAAAACCTTCGACGCGATCTTGCGGTTATCGGAAATCGAGGCTGGATCGGCGAAAACGCGTTTTAAGTCGGTTGACCTGAGTGACGTTGCTGAAACGCTTGCCGATGCGTACGGTCCAGATTTCGAACAGTCGGGTAAGACGATCAGGGTTGAGGCCTCGCAGCAGGTCCTTGTCGAAGGCGACCGCGAACTCCTGATGCAGGCCGTCGCAAACCTTCTGGAGAACGCGTTAAAACATTCGCCGGCAGGCGCTGCGGTTTCCATTTCAGTTGTTCAGTCCCCGCGTCCGGCGATCAATGTCTTGGATACTGGCGAAGGCATACCTGCAGATGAAATTCAGGCGGTTGTAGAACCATTTTATCGGCGCGATCAGAGCCGGACGACGGCGGGCGCCGGCCTCGGCCTCAGCATCGTCAAGGCGATCGCCGATTTGCATGACGCCGAACTACGACTGGAGACATTAAAAGAGGGGTTTCGCGCAACGGTCAGTTTTCAGGCAAAGGAGAAGTCATGACCAAAATGCTATTTAGAACCCTCGGCGCCAGCGTCGCCATCTTATTTGCGGCGTCTGCATGTTCCCAGCAATCGGATGCGACACCGACCGTCGCGGCGGATCAAACCTGCCTGTACGATTCGGCGGAAGCCTATGAAAATTTAACGGAAAAATCTTACGCGGCCGATGCGCAGACGCTGGCGGACTTGTCCGCAGAAGCGGAGAAGCAGGCGCAGGCATGTCTCGCGAACTTGAACCCTTCCGATGCGGATGCGCTTTCGAGCCGTCTTGATGCGGTTCAGGCCGCTTTGCGCTCAGATGACAGAGCCACGGTTGCGCGCAATGCCGTCGAGGCCTACCGGATTTTTGTGACGGCCGAAACACGAGAACCTAATGGCGTGCCGCTACAAGTCTCTCTGCTCGACTATGCGGGCTTTCGCATGCAGGCGGATTTGCAGGCCGCGAAGCCGGATTGGGCGGATGTAGACACCGCACTTTTATTCGCGGAACAACAATGGTCCGAAATCGAAACAAAAATCATAGATTTGGGATTGAGAGAATCCTTTGCCGCCGAACTCGATCACATCCGCACGGCTGCAGGGGAAAGAAACGTTTCCGCAGCGAAAGAAGCAGTTCGAACAGAACTCGATCAAGTGGACTTGCTGGAGCAATATTTTTCTCAGCCTTGATATTCTGAATAAAAGCCCGTTTTGCGAGCGCCAAGCATCGATGAGAAATCCAGTTTGGACTGCAAATAGCGGTTCGAGCGTCACGCAACTCAAAAAAGCTGGAACTAAAAATTGGGTCGCTATATCTACGTGTTAATTTGTTATTTTGATTTTCACAGATCGTGCGCTCCCAAACATTGTTACGCACAGACCAGCTGAAAACAGCGCAAATATGACGACCTCCGAGCTGAAGGACGCTTCGGGCCCACGAAGTCCAAGAAATATATGTGCTGCAATAACTGCTACAGTAGTTGATCCGATCAGCGCGCCATGTGCGTTCGGCAAATCATATGACCTGAGCCCCGTTTGGTCCCTCATTTGAAAGGTGAGTCCGTCGATCGAAAGGAGACGACGGACATGCGCAAATCGCGTTTCACAGAGGAACAGATCATCGGGATTCTTGGTGAACAGGAACGCGGGGTTAAGACCGCCGAGGTCTGCCGCAAGCACGGGATCAGCCCGAACACGTTCTACAAATGGAAGTCGAAGTTCGGCGGGATGGACGTATCCGACGCTCGCAAGCTGAAGACTCTGGAGACGGAGAACGCCCGTCTGAAGAAGCTCCTGGCCGACGCCATGCTCGATAATGTGGTCCTGAAGGATTTGCTGGGAAAGAGCTGACGACGCCCCAGTTGAAGCGCGATGCGGCGCTGAGGGCGATGGAGCGACACGACATCTCCCAAAGACGCGCCTGCCGGCTGGTCAGCGTCGATCCGAAGACGGTGCGCCGTGAGCGCATTCCTGACTGTCCTGATATCCGGGAACGGATGCGGGGAATCGCCTCGGAACGCCGGCGCTTCGGCTATCGGCGGATTGGCCTCATGCTCGAACGGGAAGGCATCGCGATGAACCACAAGAAGCTTCGCCGGCTGTATGCGGAAGAAGGCCTGTCAGTGAAGCGACGACGCGGGCGCAAACGCGCCACCGGCGTCCGGGCGCCGATCGATACGCCTTCAAAGCCGAATGAACGCTGGTCGCTCGATTTTCTGTCGGATGTCTTCGAACCAGGACGGCGTTTCCGCATTTTCGCCGTCATGATGATTGCACGCGCGAATGCCTTGGCCTCATCGCTGATACGTCGCTTTCCGGCGCGCGCGTCGCCCGCGAACTCGACAAGCTGATCAGGCTCTACGGTCAGCCGCAAACCATCGTCAGCGATAACGGCAGCGAACTGACGAGCCGGGCTATGCTCGACTGGCGGAATCGAACCGGTGTCAACTGGCATTACATCGCGCCCGGCAAGCCGACACAGAACGCCTTCATCGAGTCATTCAATGGCCGGCTGCGCGACGAGTTGCTCAACGAGACCGTTTTCGCAAGCCTCGCTGACGCTCGGCGGCGGCTGTCGATCTGGCGATATGATTACAACAATATCAGGCCGCACTCGGCCCTGAATGGACAATCGCCGGCGACCGCGCGCCGGGCGCTTGAGCTCTTTGATGGCTCCGCGCCCGACGCGCTCGCCAAACCGAAACGTATGAGTTATTCAGCAGCAGGACTCACCTAACCGGTGAAGGACCCAAGGGGCGCAGGTCATTGTCCTTTCGGCCATAAGCTTTTTGCCACAGTGTTAAGAGGGTGGTTTCTCTGGCGTAAAAACCCGGTTCGCGAAAATCCGGGATCAGCGGGGCTTTGAGCGCGATACGGAATTTCTCGAAATTCAATACTCCGGGTGTTTCGTTTTTGTCAGGCCAGATAATCTGGCGACCATTTATCAACTCCAAAACGTAGCCATTAATTGGATTGCTCGAAAGAATATAACCTTCTCGGGCGCTAGTGATGATCCTGCCGCCGTTTTCCTGGCGCTCCTCGATGAAAACTCCGCTCAAATTCCTGCCAGACGGTGATGCGCTATCGAAGTATAGCACCGTCTTCTGATCCACTTGCAGCCATTGTTTCGGCTTCAACGGGATTCCAAAAGCGCCCTGAGATAGAAGCTGGCCGGTCTTTGCGAACAGGTATTCGCCGCGTGGTTGCAATATTCCAGCCGTAAAAATGGATAAAATACCGGCAAGCAAGGCGAGTATAAGCACAGGACGCATCAGGCGCTGGAGCGATATGCCCGCGGAATAGAGCGCTGTTATTGCATTTTCCTTTGCAAGCCATCGGAATCCCAGAAGTACGCCTAAAAAGAAGCTAATTTGCAGACCTTGCGCGATATATTCAGGCAATATGTTCAGCAACATGCCGATTATGACTTTGGCTGGTCCTTTCTGCTCGACCAGAACATTCGTCAGTCTAATCGATTGTTCCAGCGTGAGGCATATTAGAGCGACGGCGTACGCTGACAAGGCTGGCCGCATGACACCGCGTACAATATACATATCAATTCGGAAACCCGGCACTCCGCAGCCTGCGATCAATGTCGGAGAGAAATGGTCACGTCAGCGCCAGCCTCGTTGACTGTAAATAAACTTTCTTCAATGCGCGGCCCCTTTAAGCCGACACGCGGATTGTTGGACAACCCCCATGGCTCCGCAGGAAGGCCCAGGAACGTACGATCAAAATCAGTATTCGCATTTTCATCTTGGTACACTGAAACAGCATAGTGCCCCGGCCCTGGCGGTTGCAGACAGAGCTCGGTTTCCGGAGCTAGGGCGGCGAAACGGGAGATAGCTAACCGGGTTTCCCCAGATAAAAATCCCACTGGATCGTCAGGGTAGAGCTCCGCAACTATTAATCCGACGGATTTTCTCACATTCTTGATTGTCAATCGAATTTCATATTCTGCGTTTCGGCATGATGGATGACTTTCACGGTGAGACAGACCGGTTGAGCGGCTTGGCGGCGCCTGATCGGGAACACTCCCTGCAGGCTGTATGATCGCCAATCCGAGAACAAAAGCCAAAGTAAAACGCATAAGTATTTGACGGAATCGATTAAGCAATTCCTCTATGAACGGTGAGCTGAATATTACGCTTTCCGCAATCGCCGCCCCGTTCTCTGCTCGTCTCAAGGCAAAGGGGATCTGTTCGTTAGTGCATTGTGTTCCGGCGTCCAACGGTCCGTTCCAAGGTAACTGCGCGCCCGAACTATTTGCATTCATCCTGGAGGAAAACTGGACAGAACATCATAAAAGCCGAAACTGTCACAATCACTGGACCGCCGTTCAGCGGATCCAAAGCGCATATTATTCGCCGGGCCTATAGCGGATTTTTGCAGGCGCCTCCGTCATTCATGTGAGTTCATAAGTTGCGATCGCCGAGAGAACCTGCAGCTCATCGGCGTCCTGTCGGCGAAAAATTGTGTTTGGGAGAGGCGCATTGGTCACCCTAGTCACCGGAGCCACTGGATTTGTCGGTTCCGCCGTGGTCCGCAAATTGCTCGATCGTGGGGAATCGGTGCGCGTCCTTGTCCGACGAAATGCGAACAGGGCCAATATCAAAAATCTTAATGTCAGTGTTGCTGTCGGCGACGTGTTGGACCGCCAATCTCTCCGGAAGTCAATGCAATCCGTTGAGAGCCTCTATCATGTCGCCGCTGATTACCGGCTTTGGTCGCATAACAAGACAGAGATTTTCAATGCAAACGTGACCGGCACCGGGAACGTATTGGAGGCCGCCGCGGACGCGGGTGTTGGAAAAATCGTTTACACAAGCAGCGTGTGTACGCTTGCCTCATTCGATGATGGTACAATCGCGGATGAAAACAGTGTCGCAACGCAAGAGCAAATGTTGAGCGGCTACAAGGAATCGAAGTTTGTCGCCGAAAAAGTTGCTCACGCATGGGCGCATAGAGGCCTGCCGATAACGATCGTCAATCCTTCGACGCCCATCGGTCCGAGAGATGTCAAACCGACGCCAACGGGGCGCATGATCCGCGACGCCGCAATCGGCGCGATGCCTGCGTTTGTAGATACCGGCCTCAATTTCGTTCACGTAGATGATGTCGCAAATGGCCACCTTCTTGCGCACGACAAGGGCCGGCTCGGCGAGCGCTACATCCTTGGCGGGTTCAATATAAGCCTGAAATCTCTTCTCACTCTCATATCGACGATTACCGGACGCACGCCCCCTAAATTCGAATTGCCGAGAAAATCACTCTACCCGATCGCCTATGCGGCCGAGGCGATCGCGCAATTTACCCGCTGCGAACCGCTCATAACCGTGAATGGCTTGCGGTTGGCGAAAAAGAAAATGTACTTTTCCTCGGCCAAGGCGCAACGAGAGCTGGGCTATACTTTCGGCGCGCTTGCGCCTGCGTTGGCCGATGCGATTTCGGGGTTTGGCATTCCGACTCCCGGGCGCATCCCCAACGATGAAAATTGTCGGGAGAATGCGTGGCTGCAATCACAGTGAGCGATGCGGACGCTCCCGTTTTTGTAGTTTCCAGCGGGCGATGCGGGTCAACCCTCGTTTCGGAAATACTGGAATCCCACCCGGATATCCTCAGCCTCTCCGAATTGCTCATGGCGGCGAACATCCATGCTTTTTCGAAAAAATTCCTATCCGGCGTTGAATTCTGGGATCGCTTTTCAAGGCCGCGACGAGCAATGAGCGATATTCTTACGCCTTCGAGTTGCCCAAATGAATTCAAATACGATTTCAGCCGCTCAAATCGGTATTCCAGACAAACATTGCCGCCGATCCTGTTCATGACGCTGCCGCGCCTTTCGAATAATCCGATTGAGCTCTTCGATCGGCTCGGCGCATATTTTGCTACCCGGCCTCGTGCCGGCATTTCTAAACATTATTATGCGCTATTCTCCTGGCTGCGTGCGGAATTAGGAAGGAAAATCGTCGTCGAGCGTTCGGGCGGTTCCCTGATGTTATTGAAGGCATTGATAAGAAACTTCAAAAACGCTCGGTTTGTCCACCTGTCGCGTGACGGCCGGGATGTCGCGGCGTCAATTCATCATTATCTTCCCTTGCGGCTGTTGGCGATGTCTTGGAATTCTGCTCGAAATGTCGGAGTTAACTTGCTCGCGCCACCCTTTCTTTTTGGAGAAAGTCGCATACTATCTTGGGCGGATCGAAACATTGGGCAACATCTCGATCTGACAAGGCAGCTGCACGCCGATGTGCCGATCGAGACGATTGGCGAATTTTGGTCCACGCTCGTCATTGCGGCGGAAAGCGCGCTCAACGAACTGCCGAAAGACAGGGTGCATAAAATGAAGTTTGAAAGTCTCATTGATAACCCAAAAGCGGAGATCAGCGAGTTGTTCAGCTTTATTGGAGCGGCAGCGGTGAGCGAAAACGATTTGCAATTGCTCGCTGAAAAAATATCGCCGCAAACCCGGCGTCTTGAGATGCTATCAGTTGAGCAGCGCGTGAACCTGGAGCAATCATGCGCCCCGGGATTGGCGGCGCTCGGATATGCTACATAAGCTTCGCGCCATGCGAGATCAAATCCAATTCTCGGCAAGACCAAATGTGAGGTCGCTGCGTCGCCGGCTGTCCAGCATTTTTCACGAACTGATCTCTTCATGGGCGCTCGCTAGATACGCGTCGCCGCGTTTGACGCTGGCTGCGGCGGTTCTGCTAGCCATTGCTTGTGTCGGTTATTCAGCGGGGCATTTGCGTATCAACACCGATACTTCCGCGATGCTGAGCAGGTCGTTGGATTTTCAGAAACGTCAAACGCTTCTAGAGAGCAAGTTTCCACAGCTGGTCTCCGATTTATACATTGTGGTGAGCGCGCCCACTCAGGAGAGCAGAGATGCTTTCTCCACTGCCTTGTCCGCTATTCTCGAAAAAAGACCAAGTGCGGTTTCAAGCGTTTTCGCAGGTTCAGCGGATCCGTTTTTCAGGAAGAACGGGCTGCTCTTCTTGTCGCAAGATGAACTCGCAAATGAAATCAATGCGCTTTCACAATCGGCGGGACTAATCGAAGCATTGTCGCAAAAGCCAGGACTTCCGGCGTTGTTTGAGAAACTTGCAGACTATGACGAGCTTTCAATTGCCGCCGGATTATCGACAACGCGTCTGTCAAAGACCTATGACGCGGTATCGGACGCAATTGATGCCGCGCTTCAGGGCGAGCGACAACCATTTTCCTGGAGATCGCTTGGATCCGATCTGCATCCGGAAGAGGCTGAAGGCGTGACGATTATCACTGTCTCGCCAAAACTCGACTACAACAAATTTGCACCGGCGCGTGCGGCAATCGCTGAAATCCGTACGGTTATAGCCGAACTCCGGAAGCAAGATCAGTTTCGCAGCGCCAATGCCGTTATCACCGGCGAACCTGCCTTGCGGGGAGAAGAACTCCAGTCCGTGTCGAGCGGCATTGAATTGTCGCTTGTGTTGTCTCTCGCGCTTGTTTCGGCCGCGCTTTACGCCTGCTTTCGATCTCTCAAAGCAATGTGTGTGCTGCTTGCCGGACTAATTGTGTCGATCATCTATTCGGCTGCGTTTGCGGCTGCCGTCTTCGATGCGCTCAATCTCATATCGATCGCATTTTTTGTTTTGATGGTTGGGCTTGGGCTCGATTTCGGAATTCATTTTCTGCTTCGTTTGCAATGGGAGACCAGCATTAATCAGCAAAAGGCTGATGCGCTTCGAACGGCGATATCGGCCATTGCGGCGCCGCTTGCAGTGTCGGCGCTGACGACATGCATCGGCTTCCTCGCCTTTGCGCCAACGGAATTCATCGGAATGGCGCAGCTTGGTGTTCTTGGCGCCGTCGGTGTTTTGATTTCATTTGGCACAACTCTGACTATCGGACCGGCCGCATTTGGCGCATTCGGTTTGTCCAAGAACGTACAGCCGCGACAGAGATCAGCCGTCCATTTAACGGCGTCGCACCGGAAGTTTTTTGCAATTGCCGTAATAGCGATGGCTATTGCATCTGCACCTGTCGCCATCAATGCGCGGTTTGACCCAGATCCGATGAGCCTCCGTGATCCGAGCACTCCGTCGGTATGGGGGTACTTAAAATTGCTGGAAAGGGATTCAACCACTCCGCTGAGGTTGACTGTGTTTGCCTCTAACGCCGACGAAGCAGCGCAGATTGAAAAAAAGGCCGCAGACATTCCAACGGTGTCGTCTGTTATTTCCCTTCAGTCTTATATTCCCTCAGAGCAAGATGAAAAGCTCGATGTTATCGATTTTGGCGCAGGGCCGCTTGCCTTCCTTGAAAGCGCAACGCCGTCGAGTTCGTCGATGGGCGACGTCAAGAAAACCGGCGACCTGCTCAAGAATGAGTTGCAAGCAAATGGCCCGGAAGAGAACCGGCGTAGCCGAACTCGGCTTCGTAACAGCCTCGTTGCAATACTCGATAGGCCATCAGCGCTTGCTTTGCTCGAGCAAAATCTTTTTGAGACCTGGCCAGCGTTTATTGGCGACTTGTCGACGTCAATGCAGGCGTCGCATATTGATGTGACAGCGCTGCCTACGCCTCTCGTTGATCGCTACCGTGCTAAAGATGGAACGTGGCGTATTGATCTTTTGCCGGCTGGCGACATGCGTAATGAAGCCTCAAGAAGGGATTTTGTCAAAAACGTCAAATCGGTCTTCCCTGATGTCGTGGGTGCAGTCATACATGTGGATTATGCCGGTAAAGTTGTTTCGAGAGCCATGCTCGAAGCATTTGCAGTTGCTCTGTTTTTTGTTCTTTTACTGCTTTTTGCGGTGTTCGGAGACTTTGTTCGTACTGCGCTCGCCATTGCGCCATTGTTAATGGCGGCGTCGATTACGGCCGCAATTAGCAGCGTTTTCAATCTTCCGTTCAACTATGCAAATGTAATTGTTATCCCGTTGTTGATCGGGGCTGGAGTGGACAGCTCAATCCATTTGATTTCGAGTGTGTTTAACGCGCCTGATGTTGCCGGCGGAGACATTAGTCCTGTTGATACGCTGACAAAAAAAGCGGTGCTGTATTCCGCGCTGACGACAATCGCCTCTTTTGGATCTCTTGCTTTTTCACATCATCCCGGCACTGCGAGCATGGGGCTTTTGCTGGTCATTGCGATCAGTTCATCATTGCTTTGCACGTTGGGATTTATTCCAGGGGCAATCCTGTATTTGCGCGGGCTCGGTCGCGCGTGAGGCGCGGATGGAGACGCGCGTCCTTGAGCGCAAACAAAAACTCCCGTATCTACAAACGGCGATGCGCTGCGCGGTCATGACAATCAATTTTTACGCGACGCGAATGCGCTTGACCTGCCCCCGGAAGGCCTGCATGGAATTGGAGATTCCGTCACAACAGTGCACCGTTTTTTGCGGAAGACATCCTGATTGATAGTAACTAGGGTCAAAAAGCCAAGATTACGAAACTGACTTTTGCAATTTAAATTCAAAGTCTGATTTCCGCGTTCGCGCGTCAGGACCCTTCGGCTATTTCGCGCATCGCTTTGGCGTTCATCAGGAATATGCCGACGCTGACCGCAGTATCGAGCCAGTTCGACTGACAAAAGGCTGTTGCGGAGCGGCGGCGTGATTGCGTAGATGTCATTTCGCGCTAAGAGGCACGTCGCCGTCGCGGGATCGCTTGCTAGCTAACGCAGCCTCGGTTTTGAATCCGGCAAGGACTGAATGACCATTACAATTACTGTCAATGATGCGCCCATGAAATACTCGCCCAATCCTACCATGACACCAATTGCTGCGACTACCCACATACCCGCTGCAGTCGTCAATCCTTTGATTTGTTCCGTAGTTTGCCAGATAACGCCCGCCCCAATGAATCCGATGCCAGTTATGACGCCCTGAACGAATCGACCTGTTTCAGTCGGGAATTTGTCAACGCCAATGCTGGTGTACGCCGCGGCGGCAACAGCAATCATTGCATGCGTTCGGTAACCAGCGGGACTGCCGCGGCGAAGGCGCAGCCATCCAACGATCCCTGATAGTATTCCGGCCACGACGATGCGAAAAATAAAGGTTGCGTCCTCAGCGGTAATGGCAACGGTATTATCAATTATGTTGGCATCCACAACGATCTCATTCCTTTTTGCCAAGTCAAAAAATTGAGTCTTCGACAGATTGTTCACCATTGCCTGTATTATCTAGCGGTTAATCGCTCGACTAGCTGTTATTTGCCCGGACTGCTTGATCGCGAAGCTGTCGACTGAAACTACGCGCCGCAACGCCGGTACTACTCAATAAAGGGCTTTTAGGGCATCGCCTCCTGCTTTGCGCGTCGGGACGCCTCGACCACTTCGCGCGCCGCATCGGCGTTCATCAGGAATATGCCGACGCCAACCGCAATGTCTGGCCAGATTGACGGATAAAAGGCCGTTGCAGCGCCGGCGGCGATGATGGCGAGATTGGCATAGACATCGTTGCGGGCGGACAGGAAGGCGGCCTTTACGAGCCCGCTGTCGTGGCGGCGGAACCGCGCCAGCCGAAGGGCGCAGAACGCATTCACCGCGAGCGCGCCGACGCCGACAAATCCGAGCGCCTCTGCGGCCGGAGGCGCCGGATGCGCGATTTTGCTCGCCGCCGCCCACAGCGCGCCAAATCCTGGGACAAGAATGATCGCGGCGAGGACATAACCGGCGCGCCGCTGAAACGCCGCCGAAAGCGCGAGCGACAAGAGAATGATTGCGTTGATCGAGGCGTCTTCGAGAAAGTCGATGCCGTCGGCGAATAGCGCGACCGATCGTTGATCGATGGCCACCGCGATTTCGACGCCGAAATACGCAAGGTTGAGCACAGCGACCGTGGCGACGGTCCGGTGAAACCCCGCCGGGTGAGTATCCCCTGAGAAATCTGACTGTTGGGACCCGATCATCAGCGCTCGACAGATCTAACTTGTTGTTTCATCTATCTTAATCCAAGAACGTCTGAAGCTTCGGCATCCTGCCAAGCGTCATGATTGGTTCATTGATTTGTAACCACTGTTACATTAGACATGCGTCCATGAATTCGCAATGGTTGATATTGATATACAAGGTTCCGTCCGAATTATCGGCAAAGCGCGTGGCGCTTTGGCGTAAGCTCAAGGCGTTAGGCGCGGTCTATCTGCAGAACGGGGTGTGCCTGCTGCCGAAATCGGACGAGCACCAGCGCGCCCTCAAGATTCTCGAAAACGACATCGCCAAGATGAAAGGCGAAGCGGTCTTGCTCGAAACGACGGCGCTCGAACCCGTACAGGAAGAGAAGGTGGTTACGCGCTTCAATGCCGACAGGGATGAGGCGTATGCTGAATTCCTTGAGCGTTGCGACGGCTTTGAGCAGGAAATCGAGCGCGAAAGCGCCGGCGGAAAGTTCACCTATGCGGAGCTTGAAGAAAACGATGAAGACTTGAAGAAGCTTCGCATCTGGTTCGAGAAAATCCAGAAGCTGGATTTCTACGGCGCATCGCTCGCCGGAAAAGCGGAAAAGCGGTTAAAAGCCTGCGGGAAGCTTCTCGACAGTTTCGCGAAGGAAGTATTCGACGCCCAGGCCGAAAACAAGCCGGCGCCGCCCGATGACGAGGCCGCGTAAGCAATGCAAGCGAAACAGGACTTGACGGGTCATATTGCTGCGCGGGTCTGCGCTGCGGCGCTCCTTGTCGGACTCGGCGCGTGCGCGACGTCTGAAGAGCCGGTGTTGCCGCCGCCTTATCCGTTGACGTCGGGCGTTGGAACGGCGCCGGAACGCCAGTCCGAACTTGTCGTCACTGACCGCGGCCGTCATGAGTCTGGCTTGCCCGCGCCGGAGGCGGCGCCTGCTGAGGCTGCGCCGCCCGTTGAAAGGGCATTGAGTCTTGAAGCCGCCCTTGATCTGGCGATGAACGGCCACCCCGCGCTCAAGGCTGCGGCGTCCGAACTTCAAGCCCGCGAATCCGAAGCGGTCCAGGCGGGCCTTCGGCCCAACCCGGACATCCAGACCGATGTCGAAAATTTCGGCGGCGCCGGATCGCTGTCAGGCCTTCGCGGTTCGGAAACGACGGTGACGGTCGGGCAACTGATCGAGCTTGGCGGCAAGAGAATTCGCCGCATCGACGCCGCCAACCGCGAGACGGAGCTTGCCGGCTGGGATCTTGAAGCCGAGCGCCTCGCGCTCTACGCCGAAGTGACCAAGCTGTATGTCGCTGCTGTCGCCGCGGACAAAAAGCGCGATGTCGCCGATCGACTGTTCGCGGTCGCTGACCGGCTGCAAAAGGCTGTCGCCGCGAGAGTCGCAGCCGGAAAAGTCTCGCCGATCGAAAACCAGCGCGCCGAAATCGTCGTCGGGCGCGCGGACGTCAATCGAAAAACGGCAAACGCGGAGCGCCGCGCGGCGTTTCAGAGCCTTGCCGCGACTTTGGGCGCGCCGGCGGTGCAAATCGAAAAATTGACGGGCGTGTTGGGACCGATTGCGCCGCCGCCGTCGCTGGAGGCGATCGCGCCCTATATCGACGACGCGCCGCAAATCGCCCGCTGGAAAACGGAAATCGCCGCCCGTGAAGCGGCCGTTAGACTCGAACGCGCGAACCGCTTGCCAGACGTCACGGTCGGCGCCGGCGCGCGTTATTTCGAGGAAAGTGATTCCACGGCGCTGGTCGCAAGCTTCTCCGCGCCGTTGCCGCTCTTCAATCGCAATCAGGGCGCGATCGGCGCCGCGCGACATCGTCTCGAACGCAGCCGGTCTGAAGCTGCAGCTGCAAGGATCGACGCCGAACGCGCCTTTGAGGGCGCCTATGCCACGCTCGCTGCCTCGGCTGCGCGCGCGGGCGCGCTGGAGCGCCGACTGCTTCCCGCGGCCCGGCGCACCTTTGAAGCGACGCAAATCGGTTATCGCGAAGGCAAGTTCGATCTCGTCACGCTTCTCGACGCGCAGCAAACTTATTTCGAGATTGAAACCGACGCCATCGACGCCGCCGAGGCGTACTACGCCGCCCGCGCCGACCTCGAAGCGCTGATCGGCCGCGATCTCTCGTCAATCAGTACAGCTGAATGAATTGAACCGGTATTATTCGTATGCGTAGCAAATATCTCAACTGGATGATTGCAGGACTGGCGGCGCTGATCGCGGCCCTCGGTATTTTCGTATGGAGAACCGGCCCGTCGACGCCAACTGACGGCGTAGTCGCGCCCGAGGCGCCGACCTCGGTCGTAACGCTGAGCGATGAACAAGTCGCTGAGGCGCAAATCGAGACCGGTCCGATCGAAGAGCGAACGGTTCAGCTAACCGTCAATCGGCCGGGAGAGGTCGCGGCGGCCGGCGAAAATTACGCGGAAGTCGCGCCGGGCGCTGCCGGCGTCGTTCGGCGGTTGTTCGCGAATGTCGGAGATCAGGTCGCAGCGGGCGCGCCGCTCGCCGCGCTCGACAGCGCCGAACTCGCCGCAGCGCAGGCCGAATATGCCAATGCCGGAGACCGGCTCGATCTCGCTCAAATTTCCTTCGAGCGTGAAAAACGGCTTCTTGAGCAGGAAGTGACATCGCAGGAATCCTATCTCGACGCGAAACGCGCGCTTCAGGAAGCGCGCATCGCGCGCCGCACGGCGGAGCAGGCGCTTCGCGCGCTTGGCGTCGATCCCAATGAGCGCGCGGAAAACAACATTGGCGTCAACACTCTGCGCGCGCCGATCGCCGGCGCCGTAATCGACCGGCGCGCCGTCATCGGACAGCTGGCGCCGGGGGACGCGCCCTTGTTCGTTGTCGCCGATCTTTCAAAAATCTGGGTAAACGTCCGTCTTTATCCGGACGATCTCGGCCGCATCGAAGCGGGGGCCGACGCCCTGATAATGGGCGGCGGCCTCACAAAACCGCTGACTGGAAAAGTGCTGCAAAGCGTTCCTAATCTCGACGAGGTGACGCGCACGGCGCTTGTGCTGGTCGAGGCGGAAAACCCGGATCGCGCTTTGAGCCCCGGCGCATTCGTCGATGTCGCCTTGCCGGTGCGAGAAACCCGCCTTGCTGTCGTCGCCCCGGAGACCGCTCTGGTCCGGGACCCCGTCGGGGACTGGCAAATCTTCGTCGAGCGCGAGCGCAATTCGTTCGAGCCCGTCAATGTGACGATCGAGGGCCGGACCGGCGCCGGCGTGATGATCGCCGGCGCGCCGGACGGCGCGGTCATGGTGACGAACGGCGCGTTCTTCCTTCGCGCCGAACTCGACAAGGGCGCACTCGCAGATGACGATTGAGAAATTCATCGATGTTTGAGTCGCTTTCGAAATTCGCCGTTGCGAACCGCGTCCTCGCGCTGCTCCTGCTCGCCGCCGCCGCCGCCGGATTTGTTCTGATCGCGCCGCGCCTCAGCCTCGACGCCTATCCCGACGTGACGAATGTGCAGGTCGTGGTCAACACCGAGGCGAACGGCCTCGCCGCGGCGGAAGTCGAGCAACTCATCACTTATCCCATCGAGGCGGTCATGTATGCGCTGCCCGACGTCACCGAAGTGCGGTCGATTTCGAAGGTTGGGCTGTCGGCGGTGACCGTCGTATTCAAGGAAGGCGTCGATATCTATTTTGCGCGCCAGCTTGTCTTCGAACGCCTGCAGGCCGCGAAGAACCAGATTCCGGCCGGCGTCGGCGATCCCGAAATCGGCCCCAACTCGTCGGGCCTCGGTCAGGTCTATCAATATGTGATCCGATCGGAAACGCCGGGAGCCTACGATCTTCAAAGTCTACGCGCGCTTAACGACTGGGTCGTGCAGCTTCTCCTCATGCCGACCCCGGGGGTTACCGAGATTTTGTCCTGGGGCGGCGAGGTCAGGCAGTATCAGGTTCGCCTCAATCCGCAGGCGCTGCTCGCCTATGACCTCATCGGGGAAGACGTCATCAAGGCGGTTGAAGAAAACAACGTCAACGCCGGCGGCTGGTATGTGAACCGCGGCGACGAACAGTTGACGGTCCGGGGCGTCGGCTGGGTGCGCAGCGGCGATGACGGCCTGAAGGACATCGCCAATATTCCGCTCAAGGAGAAAGACGGCGCCGTCGTGCGCGTCGGCGACGTCGCGCGCGTCGCTTACGGATCCGAAATTCGTCAGGGCGCCGCCACGCTTGCGCGGCGCGGCGAGGATGGGCGGCCCGAGTTCCTTGGCGAGGTCGTCACCGGCATCGTCCTGAAGCGCATCGGCGCCAACACCAAAGCGACCATCGACGGCGTCAAGGAACGCCTGCCGCTGATACAGGCGGCGCTTCCCGAGGGAGTCGTCATCGAACCTTTTTACGATCAGTCCAGCCTGGTCGAAAAAGCGGTCGAGACGGTGGTCAAGGCGCTGAGCGAAGCGTTCGTCCTGATCATCGTCGTACTTTTTCTTTTCCTGCTTAACTTGCGTGCGACCGTCATCGTACTCCTGTCCATCCCGCTTTCGATCGCCCTCGCGCTGATGGGCATGGCGTGGTTCGGCGTTTCCGCCAATCTCATGTCGCTGGGCGGTCTCGCCATCGCGATCGGCATGATCGTCGATGGGTCGGTGGTGATGGTCGAACATGTCTTCGCAAAAATTTCCACCGGCGAAAACGAGACCTCGATCTCCATGCCGGAACGCATCGCGGCGGCCGCTGGCGAAGTCGGGCGGCCGGTGTTTTTTGCGGTCGCGATTATCATCATTGTCTTTATGCCCCTGTTCACGCTTGAGGGCGTTGAAGGAAAGCTTTTCAAGCCGATGGCAGTCGCCATTGCGCTCGCCATGTTCGCTTCCCTGTTCGCCGCGCTCGTTATCGCGCCGGCTTTGTCGGCCTATTTGTTTCGCAAACCCCAGTCCCATCGCGACGGGCCGATCATGCGTCCGCTCAATCGCTGGTATGAGAGGGCGCTCAACCGGGCGCTGGGGCGCCGCCGACTGGTCGCTGGCGGCGCCTTCGCGCTGTTCGCGCTCGCAATCGGCGTGACGCCGTTCCTCGGCACTGAATTTGTGCCCGAACTCGAAGAAGGAACGCTCAATATCCGCACCACCATGGCGCCGTCGGTCAATCTCGACACCGCGCTTGACGTCGCGGACCGCATCGACGCCGCACTCATGAATTTTCCGGAAATCGAATATTCCGCAAGCTTTATCGGCCGTGCTGAACTCGGCGGCGAGCCCGAACCGCTTTCGAATATCGAAACCTATGCGGGGTTGAGACCCGTTTCTGAATGGACGACGGCGAAAACGCGCGCCGACTTGCAGCACGCGATCCAGGAAAAGCTTGAAGAGCATCCCGGCCTTCTGTTTTCGTTTTCGCAGCCTATCGCGACGCGCGTCGATGAACTTCTGTCAGGCGTCAAGGCGCAGCTTGCGATCAAGCTGTTCGGACCGGACCTCGATATCCTGGCCGCCAAGGGACGCGAGATCGAGGCCCTGACCCGCTCGCTCGCGGGCGCGCAGAACGTTGCGATGGAGCAGATTTCGGGGGAAGCGCAGCTCGTCGTCCGCCCGGATCGCGATGCGCTTGCGCGGTACGGGATTCCGGTTTCCGAAATCATGCGGGTCGTCTCCGATGAAATCGGCGGCGCCGGCGCGGGTCAGGTAATCAACGGCAACGAGCGCTACGACATCATCGTGCGGCTAGAAGAACCGTTCCGCTCAGGACCCGAAGCCATCGGCGATCTGCCGCTGCGCTCGCCGAATGGCGCGCTTGTTCCCTTGTCGGCGGTCGCCCGCATCGCCGTCGAACAGGGGCCGCCGCAAATCCGCCGCGACGACGTGCAGCGGCGCGTTGTCATCCAGGCGAATGTGCAGGGTCGCGACATGGGCGGGTTCGTTTCCGAATTGCGCCAGAAAATCGGTGCTAATATCGATCTCCCGCCCGGATATTCTGTCGTCTATGGCGGACAGTTTGAAAACCAGCAACGCGCGCAGGCGCGCCTGATGATCGTCGTGCCGTTGTCTCTCGGGCTGATCTATCTGCTCCTCTATTTCGCTTTTGGATCGCTTTCCCAGGCGCTTCTCATCATGATCAACGTGCCGCTCGCCGCCATTGGCGGCGTCATCGCCCTGTTCCTGTCTGGCCAGTATTTGTCCGTTCCCGCATCAATCGGCTTTATCGCCCTGTTCGGCGTCGCCGTGCTCAATGGCGTCGTCATGGTCAACGCAATCAACCGGCGCCTTGAAGGGGGTGAAGCCATCGACGACGCAACAATGCGCGGCGCCGTTTCAAGGCTTCGCCCGGTGCTGATGACGGCGACCATCGCCGCGCTCGGACTCATCCCGATGCTGCTCTCGACCGGCGTCGGCTCGGAGGTGCAGCGGCCACTGGCGACAGTCGTTGTCGGCGGGCTTTTCTCCTCGACGGCGCTGACCTTGTTCGTCCTGCCGGCGCTGTTCGGCGTGTTTTCCGGAAAGCGGGTGACAAATGATGACATTAAATTAGTTTAGGACACCGACTCATAAGCTCGCAACCAGATGCGGACTGAAGCGAGTTTGACGAGGGCGAGGAAGTTGGCGTCGTGCTTTTCGTAGCGGGTGGCGATGGCGCGGAAGTGCTTGAGCTTGTTAAAGTATCTCTCGACGGTGTTGCGAAAGCGATAGAGGAAAGGGCTGAAAGCGGGAATGTTTGTGCGGGTCGGCATCGGCTTGACGCACGCCCACGCGCCGCGTTCAGCGAGGCTGGCGCGCATGGCGTCGGCGTCGTAAGCGGCGTCCGCGAGAAGGATCTGGCCCTCGCCGATGTCGTTCAACATGTCCGAAGCGCTCTTTCCGTCATGGGCCTGACCTGCGGTGAGTTTCAGCTTGATCGGCGATCCGTTGGCGTCGCACAGCGCATGGATCTTGGTCGTCAGGCCGCCTCTTGAACGCCCCATGCACTCGGCTCGAAGGTCAACCACGCCGGCGGTGTGGGCCGTTTTTTTGACTGTCCTGTGGCGTTGGAGGCGTGCTGGTGAACCTTGATCGAGGAGGAATCGACCGACTGCAGATCGCCTTCGAAAGCCTTTGTAATCTCATCGAAAATTCGATCCCAAACGCCGATCCTCCGCCACCGGACAAAGCGGTTGTAGCAAGTCGTCGGCGGGCCATAGCGGTCGGGAATGTCGGCCCAGGGCGAGCCCGTGCAAAGCCGCCAGAAAATGCCGTTCAGCACCTTGCGGTCATCGGCCCTCGGCACCCCGCGCGGCTTGTTCGGCAGAAGCGGTTCGATGATCGACCACTCAAAATCAGTCAGCTCGTAACGGCGCTGAGACATTGGCGATTCCTCCCAGACAAAAGGAATCACTGTTCGCACCCCATGCAAACTATTTATGAGTTTATGTCCTAGTTGGCTCCCGACGCAATTTCAGTAGCGGCCTTTATGCGCAGTTTTTCAATGGTTTTGTGCAACCAGAAAAAAAAGACGACCGCATCGTGATGTTGCACACTTAATCTTTACCGCTGCCGCAAATCACTCTGTGTTCCGATCCGGAGCGACAAGCCTAACTATCTGTATCCTAATCAATCATATCCTGCCTGTTTGGCCTGCCCCCGGTTTGAAGGACGCCGAGATAAGGTGTTTTACTCAAACCGGAGGGTATCATGGGAAGACGAAGGACGCACAGCGAAGAGTTCAAGCGTGAGGCGGTAAGACTGATCCGCGAGCGGGGCGTGACGACGGCGCAGGCCTCGCGAGACCTCGGCGTTCATCCAAATCTGTTGCGTCTGTGGGTGAAGGCGTATGAAGCCGATCCGGCGCATGCGTTTCCGGGCCACGGGCGGATGAAGCCCGAGCAGCTTGAGATCGACCGGCTGCGGCGCGAGGTGACGAAGCTCAAGGCCGAACGGGATATCTTAAAAAAGGCCGCGGCCTACTTCGCGAAGGACCAGGCGTGAAGTTCGCCTTCATCGCGAAGCACCGAGGGGTCTGGCCGGTGATGTGGATGTGCGAAGCGCTCGGTGTTTCGCGGAGCGGGTTCTTCGCCTGGCTCACCCGGCCGCAAAGCGAACGCGCGAGAAGCGATGTCGTTCTCGGCAAGATCGTTCGCAACAGCTTCGAGCGCAGCGACCGCACCTATGGCGCACGGCGGGTCTGGCATGACGCGCTGGCGGAAGGATTTTCCTGCGGCCTGCATCGCGTCGAGCGGCTGATGCGCGCCCACGCTTTCAGGGCCCGTCCGCGCCGCCGTCGCCTGCCGACAGACGCCGGCGAGCGCTCGATCATCGCCGGGAATGTTCTCGACCGCCAGTTCGAGGCGCAAGGCCCGAACCGGCGCTGGGTCGCGGATTTCACCTACATCTGGACGGCGGAAGGCTGGCTCTATGTCGCCGTCGTTCTCGACCTCTTCTCGCGGCGCATCGTCGGCTGGTCGATGACCGCGTCGATGACCGCGCAGCTCGTCATAGACGCGCTGACGATGGCGCTGTGGCGGCGCGGCAGGCCGGACGCGCTGCTGCATCATTCCGATCAGGGAAGTCAGTACACGAGCGAAGCCTTCCAGCGACTCCTCGCCGATCATGGCGTCGATTGTTCGATGAGCCGGTCGGGCAACTGCTGGGACAATGCAGCGATGGAGAGCTTCTTCTCTTCGCTGAAGACCGAACGCCTGTCGCGCAAAACCTATCGGACACGCGACGACGCGAAGGCGGATGTGTTCGATTACATCGAGCGCTTCTACAATCCGAAACGCCGTCATTCGACAATCGGTTATCTCAGCCCGATTGCCTTCGAGGAAAAGATGGCGTTAGCTTAACCGCGTGTCCACAAAACCGGGGACAGGCCAGTTCGACTCTTTCGCTAAAACCGAAACGCGCATTTTTCAGGATTGTTCAACCCAGCAATCTCATGAGTATCTCCGTCTGCGCGCGATGCTTGTCTGGGTTATCCGCCATCAAATTTTTCAGGTTCAGAATTTTCCATTTTATCGCCGGCAGGTCAGCGGCCTGCGGCTGGCCGATGAGCGTGAAATCCGGTTCGCCCGCCTGCAGCGTCATGAGGAATTCGGCGGCGTTTCCATTGAGCCGCGCCTGGATGTCGTCGATCATTCGTTTTCGCACGGAGAGAAGAGCGTCGATATTGATCGGTTCGACCGTCATACCGGCGAACTCCCGAGCGAATTCGTCAGAAATATCCTTTTCATTCGGCGCCAGCAGTTCATGCATGGGCCGGCTGGAGCACGCGGCGTAGACAAGAAAAACGCGGAAGAGATCGTCCGTGAGCCCTTCATTTTCAAAAAGAAGTTTGACGTCAAATAAATCCCGCGGATGCTGGCGATCGAGCGCCGCGTGAAGCTTGCCGGCGTAAAGATCTTCGAAGGCGAGAACATTTGTTGCAACAAAGCCGAACGTGTCTTCGACGGCGGTGTTCGTTCGCATTAGCCGCGGCTCGGCGATAGCTCCGCGCATGACCGGAGAGGTTTCAATTTTGACCGTGACGCCGTCCGCATTCGCTAGGATGCGCGTATCACCGCCGCCGCCCCCGGCGATGCGTGTTGCGGTGACGCCCGGAAGCTTGTTGATCTGCGCCGTCACCCGATTGAAAGCGTCGTCGATCGCCTTCAACGACGCGGTGCGATCCTCAATCGGCAAATAGGCGAGATCGATATCGACGGAGAGGCGCGGCATGTCGCGATAGAATAGATTGATCGCCGTGCCGCCCTTCAGGGCGAAGGCGGATTCGGTCGAGACCACGGGCAGGAGGCGCATCAAGAGCCGCACCTGCGCGAGATAGCTTTCACGGGCCATCGTTCGGCCCTTCGCTTTGTATACCGTCTATCAGCTCTGGCGGTACGGTGATGTCGTAGCGCGGATGCAGCCGTCCGCCATCGACGAGCGCGCGCGGGCCGGAGCCGAGATCGTAATCATCCGGGTTCAGATGTTGTCTCCATGCGTGATCTTGGCTGTCGGCGAAGACGAAGAATAGGCGCTTCACTTTCACGCTGCGGCATTCCTTGAGCAGGGCTTCGAGGAGCCGTGGCCGCAAATTGGCGAGGCCTTCGAATATCGCATCGACATTGTGAAAGCTTTCGTTCGCCGGCAGCTCGTTCAGGAGTTCGAGGATCGCCCGTTCAGGCGTTGAGACGACGAGATCGTTCAGTTGTCGTTGCGGCGGGGATGATTGCTCTTCGTCGCCTGTGCCGTCGACGCCGGTTTTGGATCCGCCGAAGAGGCTCAGGGTTCTCGTTTCGAACCGGTCCGCGTTCGGCAGCCGCGCAAGCCAGGACGGGACATGGCCATGGAGATAGACCGGCGCCGCCTCGGCGCCGAGGCTCAGATAATGCTCAAAGCCTTGTAGCGACAGGGCGGTGCGTCCGCCCACATGAACCTCGTATTCCATCACCCGCTGAAGAGAGAGAACGAGGCGGCGCCAGTCGCGGCCGCTACCGTCGCGGTGTATGTCAGGCCGGCGGTAAACGCCCCGGGCGAGCTTTTCGAGCCAACCGCGCTGCTCATATTGCAGGATCGATTTGCGGTCGATGCCGCGCGCTGTCAGCCATGCCGCATCGGCGACATAGCCGGGCGGCAGGTCGTCGAGCAGGGGCTTTAATCGTTCCTGGCGTTGTTGGGTCATAGCCAATAAAATAGAGGCTATTCAAAGTTCTGGCAAGGCCGAAGTTTTGAAAAATTCCTTTATAGGGGTTAATTGCCATTAAATTCAAAAATTATTAAAGTATCCCGCTCGCTACGCCCCTACGGAGAATCGGGGCCTGCCCGCGCGCTGCGTGACCGCGGAATAGGGTGGCGCGGCCTCTGCCCATGAGAACCGATAATCCGATTTCTCAGGGATCACCCGAAAAGAGCGCCACGCTCAGGAGAACAGCGTCTTGATGATCGCGCAATCGGGCGTCCTGTTACGGCTGCAGCCTTTGGCGACCGTCGAAAGGGTGCGTTCGAGCTTTTTCAGATCCGATATCTTCGTCCGGATCATCTCCACATGCGTCGAGGTGATTTCGAAGACTTCTGCGCAAGTGGGTATTCGGTCCTCCAGCCCCAGGAGCGAACGGATATCATCGAGCGAAAATCCGAGTTCGCGTCCGCGCCGGATGAAGCAAAGCCGGTCGGCGAGGGCGCCATCATACAGCCTGCGACCGCTTTCCGTCCGCGGCGGCGCCGGCATCAATCCGATTTTTTCGTAATAGCGGATGGTCTCGATCTTCACGCCGGTTTGATCGCTCAGCTTCCCGATTGTCCAATTGAATTGGTCCATCACCCTTGATCCTGTAGCGACTACAGAATTTACGATGTACGGCATGACAGGTGAAGACCCGAACAAAACAAAAGCGCGCAGAAAAGGCGGATGGATCGCCGGCGGCGGGGCCCTATCAGGCCTCG
>CALAZI010000232.1 GCA_937895955.1 uncultured Alphaproteobacteria bacterium
TCGGCGCGGCGGCGGCGTCTTCATCCCGTTCGTCTGGGTTCATTTCGAACTCTCACCTGCTCTTTTGAGTATAAGACCGCCGGCCGCGCCTAACGAGGCTTCGCCATGCGGCCTTTGCGCGCCGAAAATTCCGCCGCGACAAGCGAGGCCATCGCCTCGGCGCTGCGTTCCGGCGCGACTTCAAGGCGGGCCCACTGAATTTCGCCCGCCGCGTCGGCGATTGGCGCGCTCAGGGCGAGCGCCGTCGCGCGCGCAAGGCGATCAGAGACGCCCGCTTTCTCGGCCTGCCGCGCAAAAAGACGCGCCGAGCGCGGCGAAAAAAAGACGACGACGCAATCCTCAGCGTTTTCATCGAGCGCGGCGGCCGCGGGAGCGGAAATTTCCGCGATTTCGACAGCGTCATAAATGACGGCGCGGCGCGCTTCGACGCTTTTTTCGCCAAGCGATTTGATGAGATCGCCGGCGCGTTCCGACCCGGCAAGATGAAGGAGCGGACTTGGCGGTTTCGATCGCGCAATGAGCGCCGCAAGGCTTTCGACGTCGCCCGCCGCGATGCTGACCGCCGCAAAGCCGGCATCGCGCGCCGCCGCCGCCGTGACGGCGCCGACGGCGAAAACAGGGAGCGCGCGCTCAGCCGACTGCGCTGCAAACGCCCTCACCCCGTTCGCCGAGGTGAAGGCGAGCGCGCCGATCCCGGCAAGATCGATTGCAGCCTTGCGCGGGCGTATGGCCATGACCGGCGACAGCACCGCCTCGACGCCGGCGGCGGCGATCATGGCGGCGAACGCTTCCGCGTCGGGCGAGGGCCGTGTGATGATGACTTTCATGGCGCGCTTATAGGGGAGATTGACGGCTGAGAGGCAAGCGGGCGAAAGAAGCGGCGCTCGCCCTTTACTGATGCGGCCCTACTTACTACTGGCGTCGCCCTAATGAGCGAATTTCTCGTCCTTGGCGTTGAATCAAGCTGCGACGACACGGCGGCGGCGGTCGTTTGCGCGCGCGCCGACGGAACCCGCGAGATCCTCTCGAATGTGACGCTCGCCCAGTATGACCGCCACGCGGCCTATGGCGGGGTCGTTCCTGAAATCGCGGCGCGCGCCCATGTCGAGCGGATCGACGGGATTATCGCGCAAGCGATTGAAATGTCAGGGCGTACTTTCGCCGATCTTGACGCGGTGGCGGCGACAGCCGGGCCCGGCCTCATCGGCGGGGTGATGGTCGGCCTGACCGCTGGGAAAGCGATCGCCCTGGCGCACCGAAAACCGCTGATCCCGATCAACCATCTTGAAGGCCACGCGCTTTCGGCGCGCATGACCGAGGACGTCGGCTTTCCCTACCTGCTGCTGCTCGTCTCGGGCGGCCATACCCAACTGATCGAGGTTTCGGGCGTTGGGTCCTACCGGCGGCTCGGCACGACGATCGACGACGCGGCGGGTGAGGCGTTCGACAAATCCGCGAAGCTGTTGGGGCTCGGCCAGCCCGGCGGACCGGCGATGGAGGAAGCCGCTAAAAGCGGCCGCGCCGACAAGTATGACTTCCCCAAACCGCTCGCCCGGCGCGAAGGATGCGACTTTTCCCTCGCCGGACTGAAAACGGCGCTCCGCCTTGCGGCGGAAGCCGTCGGCGATCCAAAGCCCGCCGACATCGCCGATCTCGCCGCATCCTTTCAGGCGGCGATCGCCGGCCATCTCGCCGACCGGACCGAAAAGGCGATCGTGACCCTGAAAGAGGGTGGCGTTACGCGCACGCTCATTGTCGCCGGCGGCGTCGCAGCCAATCAGGAGATCCGCCGGCGCCTGACGGCGCTTGCGGATAGCCACGCCTGGCGCCTCGTCGTTCCGCCGCCGAAATACTGCACCGATAACGGCGCCATGATCGCCTGGGCCGGCATTGAGCGCCTCCGCCTCGGGCTTGTTCCCGCTTTTGAAGACGCTCTCGCTTTCGCGCCGCGCGCGCGCTGGCCGCTCGCCGAACCGATCAGCGGCCGGGAGCATGGCGGCGGCAAGAAAGGGCCGAAGGCCTGAATTGCTGCGCCTTTTGTGCGCAGCATGAACGCAGCATTTTTTCAGCGAGTCCCGCGCGGATAGGCGTTTTTGCTTATTGCGGCGCAAAAAAAACGCGGAAGCCGGGAGGGGGTGGCTTCCGCGTTCTTGCATCGTCGCCCTTGGGGGGGAGGGGGGATGTCCTGGTCGAAGGGGCGTTCTGCAGGACGGACGACGAATTCAAATGTCGGCCGCGATTATGGCGTCGCGGCGCGCCGCTTCATCGCGATCAGGCGAAGAAGCCGGGGTTCAGATATCCGATCGCCGTCAGATAGCCGCCCGCGATAGCCGCGGAGAGGGCGAGAGCGAGGGCGAAGCGGACGCCGAAGGATGATCCGTTGGTCGTGAACATGGCTGTTTCTCTTTTCTGTGCGGCTTCGTCTGGCGAGGCGGCTTGATCGACCGACCCGCGGAAGCCTTGAACGCTATCTAGTGCTGCACATGCACAATGTCAATGAACATTTTCAAAAAAATTCATTCTTCAATATCAACTCGGCGTGAGCAGATGATGCTAAAAGAATTTCTTTTAATTTCAATGTCTTATGGTTTTCAGCCGTGTTTCCGGTGCTGGAATCCATCCCAAACGAGGTCCATCACGTCATCCAGCTCGCCTTCCAGAACGTCGTAATCGCCCTCGTAATAAACCGCCGAACTGGCGAAGCGGAAAAAGATGTCCTGAAGAATCCGGGCCGTTCGCTGCGGATTGCATAAGGCGAGCTCGCCCGACTTCTGGCCTTCATCGAGCACTTCGCAGAGGACGCGCGATTCCGCCTGTTCCCACTCATCGGCGAAACTCGGCCGTTCCCTCAGGATCTCTTGCGACAGCTCATAGGCTTTTGGGCGCTGATGGAAACGCTCATAGACGAGCGACAGCTTCAGCTTGAAAAAGCCGCGCAGCTTTTCCTGAACGGAGAGGCCTGGCTTGCCGACCGCCTCGCGCAGAAGTCGAATCTGCTCGGCGCGAAGCCGGCGCACGAAGGCTTCGGCGATATCGAGCTTTGAGGGAAAGTAGCGATAGAGGTTGCCGGTCGACATGTTGCAGTCGCCGGCGATCTCCGACATGGTCGTCTTGCCGTAGCCGTAATGCAGGAACCGACGGCTGGCGGCGTCAAGGATCGCGCGGGCCGTTTCATCGAGGGGCGGCGCTTCGCCGGTCAATGGCATGGGTTCAATCTCTGGCCGCCATGAAGGACTGAATGCTTCCTAAAGCGTTCAACGCTCAATTCCAACCATGACACGCCGCGCGTCTCCTTTCCACTCCGCAGCGATCATCGGCGGCGGCGCCTGGGGCACGGCGCTCGCGTCGCTGATCGCGGCCAACGGCGTCGACGCGCTGATATGGGCGCTCGAACCGGAGACGGCCGCCGCGATCAATAGCGCGCATGAAAACACGCCCTTCCTGCCGGGGGTTCGTCTGCCGGCGGCGCTGAAGGCGACGTCCGATCTCGCGGCGACCGCCGGCCGCGAGGCCTATCTGTTCGTCGCGCCGGCTCAGCACGCGCGGCGTCTGCTTGAAGAGCTGAAAGGCGCGGCGCCAGCCGATGCGCCGCTCGCGCTTTGTTCAAAAGGCATTGAACGCGCGACCGGAAAGATGATGACCGAGGTCCTTGGCGAAGTATGGCCGACGGCCCGCCCGGCCGTCTTGTCAGGCCCGAGCTTCGCGCGCGACGTCGCGATCGGCCTGCCGACGGCGGTCACGCTGGCGGCGGCGGATCAGGCGCTCGGCGCCAGATGGGCCGCGACGCTCAGCGCGCCGCATTTCCGGCCATACCTTTCCGACGACCTTGTCGGCGCCGAGCTTGGCGGCGCGGTGAAGAACGTGCTTGCGATCGCCGCCGGCGCCGTTGAGGGGCGCGCGCTCGGCGACAGCGCGCGCGCGGCCCTGATTGCGCGCGGTTTCGCCGAATTCCAGCGTCTCGGCGTGGCGCGCGGCGCCAAGGCCGAGACCATGGCCGGACTTTCGGGCCTCGGCGATCTCATCCTCACGGCGACATCGCGCCAGTCGCGCAACATGTCGCTCGGCCTCGAGCTGGGGCGGGGACGGTCGATCGGAGAAATTCTCGGCGAACGGCGCGCCGTCACCGAAGGCGTTGCGACGGCGCCGGCGGTTGTCGCCATGGCGAAGGCGGCGGGCGTCGACATGCCGATCTGCGCGGCGGTCGCCGATCTTGTCGGCGGCGCGCGCAGCCTTGACGAGATTATCGCCGATCTGCTGGCGCGTCCCTTAAAGACGGAAACAGGGTGAGATCAGAGGCCTACGCTGCGGAGCCATGAATCGCAGCTCGCCTGAAACGGGCGCGCCGACAATTTCGCGTTCCAGCCCGCCGTCCAGGCCTCGCCGCCTTTGACGCCGGCGACCGCGCGGCAGGATTCAAATCCCGTCCGGTATTGCGAGGACAGGACGTCAACGCTCGAACCGGCGAGATCGCGGCCCTGATCGAAGCACTGGCACAGCACATCGCGGCCGGCATCGGCCGGCGTCGCCGCGCCGGGTTGCGAGACGAGGACCGAACCGCCGGTCGTCGACGATTGCGAATTGGAGCCCCATCGCCCTCCGGAGACCATGAAAATCGCCGCCGCCAGAACGACCAGCGCCAGAACGCCGCCGAAAATCGCTTCGATGCTGCGCATGCAAAACCCCACTCGCCGCTTCCCCAGCGCTGCGACTATAGCGCAAGGCGGGCGCAGTGAGAACGCGGCGCAACCCTCAGGACAGGACGCGCCGGCGAATTCCCGATTAAGGCGCGCAAAGGGTGGAATTTGCGAACCATTCTCGACACCAGCGCGCGCGCTCACTAAGGTCGCCGGCTCCAAAAGGGCTGATACGGATGACGACACGAGAAAAGCTGCAGGCGGCCGGCGTTCAGCCGACCCGCATACGCCTCGCCCTCGCCGACTATCTGTTCGACGGCGTCGACAAGCATGTGACGGTTCAAGAGGCGCTCGACGCGCTGCGGGCGCGGCGCATGCAGCCCTCGCTGGCGAGCCTTTACAACACGTTCAACGAATTCTGCCGCGCCGGTCTTATCCGCAAGGTGACGCTCGACGGCGGCGCGGCCTGGTTCGACACCAATATGGCGCCGCATCACCATCTCTATCACGAAGACGAGGGCCGGCTCGAAGACATCGAGGCGGTCAAAATCGCCGGACGGCCGCAATTGCCGCACGGCGCTTCGGTGCGCGCGATCGATGTCGTCATTCGCGTCGGACGGAATTGACCGTCAGCGCAAATTCCGCCGCGCGAGCAGTTTGAGCCGTAGTGCGTTGAGCTTGATGAAGCCTTCAGCGTCTTTCTGGTCGTAGACGGCGTCTTCCTCAAAGGTCACATGCGCCATCGAATAGAGCGATTTCGGCGAGGCGCGGCCGACGACATTGGCCGATCCTTTGTAGAGCTTCACCTTCACCGTTCCTTCGACATGCTCCTGGCTCTTGTCGATCAGCGCCTGCAGCATCTCGCGCTCCGGCGCGAACCAGAACCCGTTATAGATGAGCTCCGCATAGCGCGGCATGATCTCGTCTTTGAGATGCCCCGCCCCGCGGTCGAGCGTGATCTGCTCGATGCCGCGATGCGCGACGAGAAGAATGGCGCCGCCCGGCGTCTCGTAAACGCCGCGCGATTTCATGCCGACGAAACGGTTCTCGACGAAATCGAGCCGGCCGCAGCCATGCTTGCGCCCAAGCTCATTCAGCGCGGCGAGCATGGCGGCGGGCGACAATGTTTCGCCGTTCAGCGAGACCGCGTCTCCCTTCCGGAAACCGATCTCGATGATTTCAGCCTTGTCGGGCGCCGCTTCAGGATCGACCGTGCGCTGATAAACATAATCGGGGGCTTCCTCGGCCGGGTCTTCCAGCACCTTTCCTTCCGAGGAGGTGTGCAACAGATTGGCGTCGACGGAAAACGGCGCTTCGCCGCGCCTGTCTTTCGGGATGTCGACCTGATGCGCCTCGGCCCAGGCGATGAGCTTGGTGCGCGAATTCAGATCCCATTCGCGCCAGGGCGCGATCACCTTGATGTCGGGATTGAGCGCATAGGCTGAAAGCTCAAAGCGCACCTGGTCATTGCCCTTGCCGGTCGCGCCATGGGCGACAGCGTCGGCGCCCGTCTCCTTGGCGATTTCGACGAGACGCTTTGAAATCAGCGGCCGCGCGATCGAGGTGCCGAGCTGGTACTGGCCTTCGTAAAGGGCGTTGGCGCGCATCATCGGGAAAACGAAGTCGCGCACGAACTCCTCGCGCAAATCCTCGATATAGATTTCCCTGACGCCGGCGCGCTCCGCCTTGCCGCGCACCGGCCCAAGCTCGTCGCCCTGGCCGAGATCCGCCGTGAAGGTGACGACCTCGCAGCCGTACTCGACCTGCAGCCATTTCAGGATGACCGACGTGTCGAGCCCGCCCGAATAGGCGAGCACGACTTTCTTGACGTCCTTGCGATGAGCCATCGACCAACCCCTTTCGTCTGCGACAGATGCGGGGGCGCGTATAAAGGAAAGGCGCGTCGATGCTAAGCGCTATTTCAGCGCGGGAGCGCGGCGGCGCTTAGTCCTCGGTCGCCTCTTCAAGCGCTTTGACATGCGGCTTCACCGCCGCCTTGTCCGCCGCCGGCGCTTTCTTCACCGTTTCGACCATCGCCAGCGCGCCCTCGATCTGCGCGCGCATTTGCGGCGGGACCTGCGCCAGCATCGCCGGATCCATGCCGGCCATATCCTTTTCGTAGTTCGGGTTCTCCGCTTCCATCTTGACCGCCATATAGGCGATCATGACGCGGTCGCCGGTCGCGGCCCAATCGTCCTGCGAAAAGCCGTGCGGCTTCAACAACGCGCCGAGCGCCGCATATTCGCCGGGATGCTCTTTCTTCAACGCGGCGACGCCGTCCGAATAGGGGCGGAAATCCTTGCCGATCATCGGCTTTTCCTCGTCGAGGGTTTTGACGAGCTTTCCCTTGGCCTCCAGCCGCTCGCCAAGCTCCTCAACCGGCTCCAGCGTCCCGATGAACCGCTTCACCTTATCATCCGTCAACGGAGCTTCGGCGAGCGCCGGCGCGGCGGCGAAGGAGAAAGCGATAATGACGGCGAGCGTCCTGATCATGGCGAAACCTCTTTTTTTTGCGGCGGCGCATAGTCCCCGCCCTCAATAGCGAAAGGAGCGGCCCGTTTGAAGCTTTATTCCGCCTCGAAGAAAAACCGCCAGTCCTTCTTCTGCGACGCGCGGTCCCAGGGTTGCATGGCGCGCAGCCACCATTTTTCGATCATTTCCGCATCCGGTTCGTGTTTGAGGGCGGCTGCGAGCGCACGATCCTCGCCCGCGATGAAATCATCATAGGTCGGCGCCGCAGGAATATCGGGGAGAATGCGGCGGCGCGGATCGAGCGGCGGCGAATCCTGCCAGCGCAGCGTTGAGATGATATAGGGCAACGCCGAGGCTTCGCCGGCGGCGAATTGGGGATCGCCGAAATGATTGGGCGCGCCGCCTGTCGGTTCGCCGACAAAAAGGGCGTCGGTCTCGCGCTCAAGGCGCGTTGCGAAATTCATCGCCGCCGAAAAGGTTTGCGGCGCCGTCAGCACGTAAATGCCGCCGGGGCGATTGAAACGGCTCTTGACGATCATGCGGCGAAGCGGCTCCGTCAGAAGATTGTTGCCGCCGCCATTATTGCGAAGATCGATGATGAGGCGCGAGGCGGCCGGATCTTCCATCGCGGCGATCACCTCGCGCGAGAAAGCCTCGAACCTCTTGTCGTCTTCGTCGCCCATTGATCCGATGACGAGCGCGAGAGCTTTGCCGCCATCCAGCTTGATGAGATAATTTTCGCGCCCTTCGCGATCCGGCGTCAGCGGCGTGGCCGTGCGGAGGATTTCCGTCAATTCATCGCGGCCGTCGGCGCGCGCCGTCAATTTCGCCTTCGCCTTTCGGCCGCGCCGGTCGACGGCGACGAATTCAACCGGCGCATCGATATCCGAGGGCGCGATATCAAGGCCGATCAGCCAGGCGGGGCGCATCAGGGCGTGCGGCGCCCAGTTCGCGGGCCAGGCCGGATTGTCAGAACCCATCGTCGCCGCGAAACGGCGAATAATTTCGTCGACCGGCGCGCCGTTCACCGAAACGATGCGCCGCCCGAGAAGCGGCGTTCCCTCATCTTTCGCCGCAACGACATATAATCCGTCCTCGAACCGTTTGACGCTGATCGGATAGCGCCAGGCGAATTCCGGAAGATCGCTGTAAACGCCGAGCGCGTTCGTGTGGCCGTCCTCAGCCGCCGCGAGCATGCGCCCGAGCGCGACGGCGTAATGCGCGACATCCGCATCAGCCGCAATCGCCATGAGTTCCGCTTTCGCCGCTTTAAAGCGAGCGCTTTCGGCGATGTCGCGGCCGCGCGGATGAAGCGTTTCCAGCTGCGTCGCGATCTGGGCGGCTTCAGCGCGATAATCGGCCGCGAAAGCAGGCGCAGCGAGGATGGCGGCGCCAAGGGCGCAAAGGAGGGCGGTTTTTCCGGGCATGACGGGGTCCCTGTTTTGGCTGCGGTTTTTCTTTTCAGATTACCGCTGCGACAAGGGCCAAGCCATAAGGCCTGCGCCGGAAGGAGCCTCGAAAGCGCTGAATGGCGGCGGCGCTCGTCATCGCAGGGGCGCAGGCGCGCCCATCCAGCAAGCTTTATTCGTCGATGGCGGCGGACGAAATCCTGGCGCGGTCGCGCTTGATCGCGCCGCGCTTTCCTTTGTCAGCGAGCCGCTTTCGTTTCTGCGACGCCGGCGTTTTCGTCGCGATGCGCTTTTTCGGCGGCGTCGCCGCTTTCTCGATCAGCGCGACAAGACGGGCCCGCGCGTCGACGCGATTGCGCGCCTGGTCGCGAAAGCGCGACGCTTCGATAAGAATGACGCCCTCTTTCGTCGCGCGCGCGCCGGCGAGTTTCAAAAGCCGCGCGCGCACGGCGTCTGAAAGCGCCCGCGATTTCGCCGCGTCAAAGCGCAATTGCACCGCGCTCGCCACCTTGTTGACGTTCTGCCCGCCCGGCCCCGAGGCGCGAATGAACCGCTCCTCAATTTCCTTTTCGTCAATGAGGATCGAGCCCGCGCGCATCAGCCTTGCGCCGCTTCAAGGCGCTCCTTCAGTTTGACGCTTGCGCGCTGTTTGACGCTTTCCGACTTCAGCTGACCGCAGGCGGCGGAAATATCGCGCCCGCGCGGCGTTCTGATCGGCGAGGCGTAGCCGGCGCGGTTGACGATGTCGGCGAAAGCCTCGATCCGATCCCAGGCGGAGCATTCATAGGGCGCGCCCGGCCAAGGATTGAAGGGGATCAGATTGATCTTCGCCGGAATGTCTTTCAAGAGGCGGACAAGTTCGCGCGCCTCGGCGTCGGTGTCGTTGACGCCTTTCAGCATCACATATTCGAAGGTGATCCGCCTGGCGTTGCCGAGCCCCGGATAGGCCTTGCAGGCGGCGAGCAGCTCGGCGATCGGATATTTGCGATTGATCGGCACCAGCTCGTCGCGCAGCGCATCATTCGTCGCATGGAGCGAAATCGCGAGCATTGAATTCGTCACTGCGCCAAGACGCGGAATTTCAGGAACGACGCCGGACGTCGACACCGTTATCCGCCGGCGTGAAATCGAAATCCCCTCGCCGTCGGCGATCACCTCGATCGCGCGCGCGACATTGTCGAGATTGTATAAGGGCTCGCCCATGCCCATGAAGACGATATTGGAGAGACGCCGATCGTCGCCGCCCGACGGCCATTCCTCAAGATCGTCCTTGACCGCAATGACCTGACCGACGATTTCCGCAGCCGTCAGGTTGCGGACGAGCTTCTGCGTTCCCGTGTGGCAGAAAGTGCAGTTCAGCGTGCAGCCGACCTGAGACGAAACGCAGAGCGCGCCGGCGCGGCCGACATCGGGAATGAAAACGCACTCAACCTCTGCGCCCGGCGAGAGCGCGATCAGATATTTGCGCGTCCCGTCGACGGAAATCCGGCGCTCGACGATGCGCGGGCGCTCAAGGCTGAACAGGCGCTCAAGATCGGCGCGCATCTCCTTGCCGATATCGGTCATCGCCGCGAAATCCGTGACGCCGTAATGATAGGCCCAGCGCCAGAGCTGGTTCGTCCGCATGCGCGCCTTTTTGGCGTCGAGCCCCAACGCCGCGCCGATCGCGTCGGCGGTCTCGCCGCGCGACAGGCCGAACAGCGCGCGCTTTTGCGCGGCCGCATCAGGCCCGGCGGAGGTGCGATCAAGGGTCGTCATGGATGAGGGATATAGGCGCGATAAGCCCGGCCGGCAAAGGCCTAATCATCATGCCTGATCGGTCGGCCGTCATCTTCGAAAAAGAGGATGTCGCCGGGCTGGCAATTGAGCTCCTTGCAGATCGCTTCAAGGGTTGAAAAGCGGATCGCTTTGGCCTTGCCGGTTTTCAGGATCGAGAGATTGGCGATCGTCACGCCGACACGCTCGGAAAGCTCCGTCAGGCTCATGCCGCGGTCGAGAAGCACCCGGTCGAGTTTGACGGAGATCGACATCAGACGGTGAGGTCCTGTTCTTCCTTCATGCGCGCGCCTTCATGGAATACTTCAGCGAGCACGAAGACGGCGGCGATCGACACGAAGACAATAAAGTCGAGCCCTGCATCGACATCGGCGCCGGTGATCATGGCGAGAATGCCGATGACGATTTTCGAGACCTCGCCGAATAAAAGCGCGACGCCGACCCGGCGGAAACGGACGGCGTTTTCCTTCACGAAGGGGGTGCCGAAACGCAGCGTCTTCAAAAGCTCAAGCAGACGCTCAACGACGTAAAGCGTGACGCCGAAAGAAATGAAGTGGCGCAGAACTTCGACGAAATCGCCGGCGTCGATATCGATGTCGCCGTCGATCGACGCGCCGTCGAGATGCGCGATCCACTCGGCGAAAGGCGGGATCAGCGGAATGGCGACGAGCGCGGCGGAAAGGCCGGCGAAGCCGATCCAGGCGATCACGCGGACCACATGAAGCCCGACCGCGAGGATCGATGCGAGCGATCCTTTCCCTATTGCCCTGATCATTTCAGTCTCCGTCAGTCGCGCGCGGCCGATCGGCCCTTAAAAGAACACGACGCCGCAAAGGCGCTCGGCGCAGATGCGCGTCTCACCCTTTTCGACGGGACCTGTCAGACGCGCCAGGCTGACGGCGGCGGCGAGCGCTGCTGCGGCGAGCGCCGCCGCCATAATGAGGTTAATCGCCTTGGACATGGGAGAGCCCCTTTTTCCTCAGCCCTTGGGCTTTACGCGACAATGAACTGGCCGATGGCCGAGAAATAGGCGGCGACGATCAGCGCAACTGATGCGATTGTCACAAAACCATTGACAACGAGGCCGACAGACCCGATGTTCTGGGGAGCGTGATTGCGTAACATCTGAATTTCCTTTCGTTGGTGCGCGAACGCGTTTTGGCTGTTTTTCTTGAGCGGCGGGCTCTTGCCCTGCCGCTCTTTTTTTGTCTCTTGAGGCACGTCTGGCTGTCTTCTTGTCTCGCGCCGTTGCCGGCGTCTTGTTGAATATCGATATACACTTATCGAAAAACAATGCAAGAGCTTTTTACCGAAAAACGATAATTTTTTTTCGAGAACCGATATGGAGCAGCAATTGAGCCCCCGAAAACTTCCCCCCGGCACGCTCGTCATCGCCAGCCACAATTCTGGAAAAGTAAAAGAAATCAATGAATTGCTTCTTCCCTATGGGGTTGACGCCGTCTCGGCGGCGGCGCTCGGCCTTCCCGTGCCCGAAGAGACTGAAAACACCTTCCTCGGCAACGCGCGGATCAAGGCGCTGGCCGCCGCGACGGCTTCCGGCCTGCCGGCGCTCGCCGATGATTCCGGCATGGAGGTCGCCGCGCTCGGCGGACGGCCGGGCGTTCACACCGCCGATTGGGCGGAAACGCCGGCGGGGCGCGATTTTTACATGGCGATGGAGCGGGTGCTCAGAGAGCTGGAAGAGACGGGGTCGGATGACCGGCGCGCGCGCTTCGTCTGCTGCCTTTGCCTCGCCTGGCCGGACGGCCATGTCGAGGCCTTTCTCGGCAAGATCGAGGGCTCGCTCGAATTCCCACCCCGCGGGACCATGGGCTTCGGCTTCGACCCGATATTCGTTCCGGAAGGCTTTGTGCAAACCTTCGCAGAACTCGATCCGGCGGCGAAACATTCGATCTCCCACCGGGCGGACGCCTTCGCAAAGCTTGTCGCGGCGTGTCTTGAATGAGCGCCGGGCCGCATCAGGGCTTCGGCGTCTACATCCATTGGCCGTTCTGCGCCCGGATCTGCCCCTATTGCGATTTCAACGTTTACCGCGATCGCGGCGTCGATGCGGCGCGTTGGGCGCGCGCGCTTGAAACCGAGCTTCGATATTGGGCGGAAAAGACATCGGGCCGGCGGCTCAAAAGCCTTTATTTCGGCGGCGGCACGCCGAGCCTTGCGCCGCTCGCCGTCATTGAAACAATTATCGGCGCCTGCGACCGGCTTTGGGGTTTCGAATCTGGCGCTGAGATCACGCTTGAGGCCAATCCGACCGACGCCGAAATCGGGCGCTTTCGCGCCTTCGCCGGCGCCGGCGTCAACCGGCTGTCGCTCGGCGTTCAGTCCTTCGACGATGCGGCGCTGAAATTCCTCGGACGCGATCACGACGCTGCGACGGCGATGCGCGCCGTCGATACGGCGCTCGCTGTTTTTCCCCGCGCGACCGCCGATTTCATCTATGCGCGCCCGAACCAGACGGTCGAGACGTGGAGCGCGGAACTCAATCGCGCGATTGCGACCGGCCTCAAGCATCTTTCGCTTTACCAGCTGACGATCGAACCGGGGACGGCGTTTGACCGCGCGGCGTCGAAAAAGCGCTGGACGCCGGCGGATGAAGACGTCGCCGCGGACCTCTTCGAAGCGACGCAGGAATTGACGGCGGCCGCGGGATTGCCGGCCTATGAAATTTCAAATCACGCCGCGCCCGGCGAAGCCTCACGCCACAATCTCATTTACTGGCGGCAAGGCGATTATGTCGGAATCGGTCCCGGCGCGCATGGGCGGGTGACGATCGACGGCGTCAGACATGCGACGGAAACCGTCCTGCGCCCGCGCGATTATCTTGATCGCGTCGAAGGGAGGGGATGCGGCGCTTCCGTCGATGATCCGTTGTCGGATGATGAGATTCTGGTTGAACGCCTCGCGATGGGGTTGCGCACGCTTGAGGGCGTCCTCTTGTCGCCAGCCGAACGCCGACGATTGCAATCGCCGATCGGCGATCTTCAAGACCGGGGACTTCTCATCCTGGACGATGCGCGCCTTGTTGCGACCATCGACGGGCGCCGCATTCTCAACGCCGTGCTCGCCGAGCTTGCGCCTTAGCTTCCGGTCGAGAACGCGCGCGGCGCGGGATCGACAAGCTTGATGCCGCCGGGCTGGATTTCGAGAATCGCAAGGCCGCGCTCGATCGCGCCGTCAGGCCGGAAACGGAAGAGGCCGTCGGCGCCGAAATAGCCGCCGCGATTTTCGATCATGCGCGCGTCGAAGCGGTCGCGCCGGCGCGGGCCCTGGCCGAGCCGCGCGGCGAGCAGCGTCGCGTCATAGGCGAGCGAGGCGAGTTTCGGCGGCGCTTCGCCGAAGGCGGCGCGGAAACGCTCTTCAAAGGCGGCGGCGATCGAGGGATCGGGCGCGGCGAACCAGCCGCCGCGCAGCGCCGGCTCGCGCGTGAGGCGCGGATTGTCCCAGGCGGACACGCCGAGCAGCTTCACCTGGTTGATGTCGACATTGTAATAGGGAAGCAGCGGCGCCAGCGCGCGAAGCAGCGTTCCCTGCTCCGGCATCAGAACGGCCTGAAACCCTAAATGATCGCCGCCGGCGGCGTCGGATGCGCCGGGACGGTTCGGGTCGTAGCCGTGACGCAATTCCGGCGGGATGATCTCTTTCGAATAGGCCGCAAGACGCTTGGCCGGCGCGAGCATCTTGTCGGGATCCTGCTCATAGCGCTCTTCATGAACGAGGACGCCGCCGCGTATGGCGAGCTCCTGCGAGAACGACGTCGAGACGCGCTGGCCGTAGGCGTTCGCCGGCGCGATGAGGCCGAACCGTTCGATGCCCTGACTCATCGCATAATCGGTGACGCGCGCGACTTCGATTTCGGGCGGAAAGCTGAGCAAATAGACGCCGTCGCCGGCGGAATCGACATCGGAGGAAAAGGCGATCAGCGGCACATTCGCGGCGCGCGCCACCGCCGCCGCAGAAGACACCGTTTCTGAAAACAGCGGCCCGAGAATGATTTCGGCGCCGTCGGCGAGCGCCGAACGCGCCGCCGCCGCCGCGCCCTCCGGCGTGCCGCGCGTGTCTTTCGGGATGATCAGGAAGCGATCATCGCCCGCTTCAAACGCGGCGAGCTGGGCGGCGTCGAACATTGACGAGGCGACTTTTTGAACCGCCGCCGATCCGCCGCTGAAGGGCAGAAGGAGACCGACCCGCACCGGTTCGGCGTTTTGCATGTGAAGCGGCTCAATGAAGGCGCGTTCGTCATAGCGGCTGCGCTCTTCGCCGCCGGGCGGCGGCGCCGTCACGTCAACATCCGGACGGCCGCGATCGGCGATGACGGGCCCCTCGCTCGGCGTCGACGAACAGGCCGCGATGACGAGCGCCGAGGCGGCGATGAGCCCTTTCAACAGGGCGGTCCCATGGACGGCCGGACGCAAATTCGACACTTCAAACACCCTCATCGGTTTCTCGGCGCAGCCTAGAGCGATTTAGCGCCGGGCGAAATCCGGGTCGATTGACCCGGGACGACTTTCACCGGAACAAGGGCCCTTGCAACTGAAGAATTCGCTAACTGGCGGAAATCGTGGCGCTTGAACCGGGCCTTTATGTGGCGGCGACGCCGATCGGCAACCTGAAGGACGTGACCTATCGCGTCATCGAGGCGCTGAAGGAGGCGGATCAGATCCTGTGCGAAGACACGCGCCAGACGGCGAAGCTTTGCGCCGCCTATGGGATTTCGACGCCGCGCGCCGCCTATAACGAGCACAACGCCGCGCGCGTCCAGCCCGACATCATCGATGCGCTGAAGGGCGGCGCGCGCATCTGCCTCGTCTCCGACGCCGGCACGCCGCTGATTTCAGATCCCGGCTTCCGTCTTGTCGCGGCGGCGCGCGCGGCCGACATCTCCGTTTTCCCGCTTCCCGGACCGAGCGCGGCGATCGCCGCGCTGTCGGCTTGCGGCCTGCCGGCGGAGCGCTTTTTCTTCGCAGGCTTTGCGCCGTCGAAAGCCGAGGCGCGGCTTTCCTTTTTCAAATCGCTGGCGCGCATCGAGGCGACGCTCGTCTTCTACGAAAGCCCGTCGCGCCTTGGCGCCGCTCTGGCCGCCATGCAGGAAGCCTTCGGCGACAGGCGCGCCGTCATCGCGCGCGAACTCACCAAGATCCATGAAACATTCGATTCGGGCGCCCTCTCGGCGCTCACCGAGAAATATCAGGACGGCGCAAAAGGCGAGATCGTCGTCATTGTCGAACCGCCTGCGGCGGCGGCCCCGGCGAGCAATGACGATATCGACCGCTTTCTCGCCGACGCGCTGAAATCGATGAGCGTCAAGGATGCGGCCGCAGCAGCGGCCGACGCTTTCGGCGTGCCCAAAAAGGCGGCTTACGACCGCGCGCTCGCCCTCAAGGCCTCCGCGTGAGCAGGGACGCCGGCGCGCGGCGCAAGGCCGAACGGCGCGGCCGGCTCGCCGAATTCCTGGTCGGCGCGCTCTACCGCCTTCAGGGCTATCAAATCCTGGAGGCGCGATTTCGCGCGCCGGGCGGCGAGATCGATCTCATTGCGCGGCGCGGCCGGCTGATCGCGTTCGTCGAAGTCAAACTGCGCGATCGGTCGGACGCCGCAATTTCAGCCGTGACGCCGAAAAACCGGCGGCGGCTGGAGCAGGCCGCGAGGAGCTTCATGGCGATGCGCCCTTATTTCGTCGAATTCGCGGTGCGATATGACATCGCCGCCGTTTCCGGATTTCGCGTCATGCTGGTCAAGGACGCCTGGCGCGCGCCTGGATGACTTGAACACGCCGCCCGGCGCACGGCATCACGGATCACGCTCAGCAGGTTGAAGGACCGTTTCGATGATGAAGCCGATCGCCGTCGCCCTCGCCGGCCTCTGTCTCGCGATCGCAGGTTGCGCGTCGAGCCGCAATCTCGACGACAGCCTTTCCGACATCGGCGCCAATGCCGATCTGAAAGGCGTTCTTTTCGCCGATCGCAGCCATGATTACGGCGATGTCGACATCACGATTTACGAAGGCCGCCTGATGCTGACCGGGACCATGAAGTCCGAGGAGGGCCGCCGCAAGCTGATTGAAAACGCCTGGAAGGCCGCCGGCGTCGATCAGGTTATCGACGAAATTCTCGTCGGCGACGGCACGTCGCTCGGTCAGGGATTTGAGGATGCGCGCATCGACACCGCGCTGCGCGCCAAGCTGATCGCCGACGGCGACGTCAAGGCGGGCAACTTCAAGACCGCGGTCTCGAAAGGCGTCGTCTACATTCTCGGCGCAACGCCGAGCGAAAGGCAGTTGAACGCCGCTCTCGACATCGCGCGATCGATCGGCGGGGTCGAAAAGGTCGTCAGCCACATCCTTGTCGAGCCGCTTTAAGGCGTCGACGCCCCCCTCACGTCCTGTTGAGGTCGCGGTTTCGTCTTGATTGGAGGCGGGCCTCGCCCTAACCGCTTGTCCTGGGCGGAATGATCCGCCTTCAGGGAAGCCGCGCATGAAAATCGCCATCCAGATGGACCCGATCGGCGCCGTGAACGTCAACGCCGACACGACGTTCGACCTGGCGCTTGAAGCGCACGGCCGCGGCCATGAAATCTGGGTTTACGGCCCGGAAGCGCTGGCGATGCGCGACGGACGGATTTCAGCGCGCGCGGAAAAAGTCACGGCGCTGAAGCGCGAACAAGGCGCGCATGTCGCGCTCGACGCACCCTCCATCCTCGATCTCCACGTTATCGACGTCGTCCTCGTCCGCCAGGACCCGCCTTTCAACATGGCCTACATCACCGCGGCGCATCTTCTCGAGCGCTTGCGGCCCGAGACGCTCGTCCTCAACGATCCGCGCTCCATCCGCGACGCGCCTGAGAAACTTTTCGTCGCGGAATTTCCGGACCTGACGCCGCCGACCCTGATCACGCGCGATATCGGGCGCGTTCGGGAATTCCGCAAGGAGCACGGCGACATCATCCTGAAGCCCTTATACGGCAATGGCGGCGCCGGCGTCTTTCGTCTGTCTTCGGACGATTCCAACTTCAACGCGCTGATTGAAATTTTTCTCGAAGCCTACGCCGAGCCGATGATCGCGCAGAAATACCTGCCGGCGGTCAAAAAGGGCGATAAGCGCATCATTCTCCTCGACGGCGAGGCGGTCGGCGCGATCAATCGCGTGCCGGCGAAAGGCGAAACGCGCTCGAACCTGCATGTCGGCGGCAAGGCGGAACCCGTCGAGATGACCGATCGCGACCAGGAAATCTGCGATCGGATCGGGCCGGCGCTTTCCGAGCGCGGTCTCGTCCTCGTCGGCATCGACATCATCGGCGACTGGCTCACCGAAATAAACGTCACCTCGCCGACCGGCGTTCAGGAAGTCCGTCGTTTCGGCGGGCCCGATATTTCCGCGCTGTTCTGGGATTGGGTCGAAGGACGGCTCGACGCCGGCTGACGGCGCCCCGGTTTCGTTCCGGCGGCTTTTGAGCTATGCCGGCTCGCTTGCTTATGAAAGCCGATGTCGCCGCAGCCGCTGAGATTTTGGGTGAACCGCGCGCCCCGCTAAGGGTCGCGCTGTTCTCCGGCAACTATAACTACGTCATGGACGGGCCGGTGCGCGCGCTGAACAAGCTCGTCGCGCATGTTGAATCGCGCGGGCATGAAGCGCTGGTCTTCGCGCCCACCTCGAAAAAATCCGCGCTCGATCACGCCGGGGAGCTTGTTTCGGTCCCCTCGATCGCCCTGCCCGGATCGCGCAGCGAATATCGCCTCGGCCTCGGCCTCAGCGGCGGCGCGCGACGCCGGCTCGACGCCTTCAGGCCGACGATCATTCACGTCGCCGCGCCTGATTGGCTCGGCCTTTCGGCGCTCAATTACGCGCAGCGCCGCAACATTCCCGCCGTCGCCTCGTTTCATACGCGCTTCGACACCTATCCGCGCTATTACGGCATGGCGTGGCTTGAGCGGCACATCACCGGCTACATGCGTTATTTTTACCGGCGGTGCGAGCGCGTCTACGCCCCGTCGCAATCGATGGTCGACGAGCTTGCGCGCGACGGCATCGGCCGCGACGTCAGACTGTGGGCGCGCGGCGTCGACAAATCGCTCTTCAACCCGGATCGGCGCGATCTCGTCTGGCGCCGCGCGGCGGGCGTTTCCGATGACGACGTTCTTGTCGCCTTCGTCGGGCGCATCGTTCTTGAAAAAGGCATCGACATATTCGCCGGCGCGGTGAGAGCCGCACAGGAGGAAAATCGAAAAATCCGTGCGCTGATCGTCGGCGATGGCCCCGAGCGCGAACGCTTCCGGCACTTGCTCCCGGACGGCGTGTTCACCGGCTATCTGGAAGGCGAGGCGCTGGCGCGCGCATACGCCAGCGCCGACATTTTCTTCAATCCGAGCGTCACCGAAACGTTCGGGAACGTGACGCTTGAAGCGATGGCGAGCGGCCTTCCGGCCGTTTGCGCGGCCGCCTCGGGCAGCCGTTCGCTCGTTGACGACGGCGAAACAGGCTTCCTTGTCGCCGACGCGAAGGATGTCGGCGGCTTCGCATGCGCGCTGACGTCATTGGCGCGCGACGCCGACCAACGGGCGACGATGGCCGCGAACGCGCTGCTGAAAAGCGCCGGGTTCGATTGGGACGCCATTCTTGACCGTCTGATCGCGGACTATCAGGCGATCGTCATCCGCTGAATGCGCCGCAAAGGCTGAACTGCGAAGGGCCATGCCGTTTCAACGCCGATTGAAAAGCATCGTTGAGGCGACGCGCGGCTATGTCGGCCGCCCTGCGGTCAAGCGGGCGATGACCGCATTTCAATATGCGTTGCTCGCCGGCGTCGTCGCCTATCTCGTCATCAAGCTGTCGGAAGTCGGCTGGAGCGACGTCTTGGGAGAGCTTCCGGCCTCGCCGCTTTTTTACGTGATCTTCATCCTGCGCTATCTCGCGCTGCCGCTTTCAGAAATTCCGACTTATGAAATCGTCTGGGGCCGCCCGCTCTGGCGTCGCTTCTCCGCCTTTCTTCGGAAGCGGGTCTATAATTTCGCCGTGATGGGCTATTCCGGCGAGGCGTTTTTCACGCTTTGGGCCCGCCGCAATCTCGATCTGTCCGATCGCGAAATCGTTGTCGGCGTCAAGGACAACAATCTCATTTCAGCGCTTGTCTCAAACATCGCGACGGCGCTGCTCGTCATCGGCCTTTTCATGACCGGACATTTGATGGAGGAGCTCGACGCGCTGCCGGGATCGGCCTTCCTGTTCGGCCTCGCTTTCGCATCCGCCTCGAGCCTCGCCGTCGCGGTGATCGTTTTTCGCCGCCAGATCATGGATTTGCCGGAAGGCGTCATGTCGAGGCTCATCGCCATCAACGCCGTCCGCATCATCTTCGTCCTCGCCCTGCATGTCCTTCTCTACTGGTCGGCGCTGCCCGGACCCCCCTTGTCGACATGGATCATTTTCGTCGCGCTGCAACTCGTCCTGAGCCGCGTTCCCTTCGTTCCCAATCTCGACATCGTCTTCCTCACCGCAGCCATTCACCTCGCCGATACGGTCGACGTGCCCGAGGCGGCGATCGCCGGCATGCTTCTCGCCGAGGCGGGGCTGTCTCAGATTTTCAACTTCGCGCTGTTCGCCGCCACCACGCATCTGGCGCTGAAAAAGCCGGACGAAGGACCTTCCCGGCCGGCCGCAGATGACGCGCGCGGCTGATTGAACGCTTGCAAGCGCGCGGCTTTAACCCTATCGCGACGCGCGCCGGATAGGGCCGCCGCTTATGCTTTCTCGATGGCCCGGAATTCGCTACAGACGGCTCGCTACGCCGTTCCGACACGTTTTTTCGCCCTGAAAGGGCTCATGCCGCCGATGGGTCTTCTGGACCGTTACATTCTGCGATCGGTCGCAACCCCGTTAACCCTCGCCCTTTGCACGGCGGCGGCGCTGCTGCTTATCGAGCATATGTTGCGCCTGTTCGATTTCGTCCTCGCCGAACAGGGGCCTGTTGACGTCGTGTGGCGAATGCTCGCCAATCTCGTCCCGCACTATTTGAGCCTTGCGCTGCCGCTGGGCGCATTTCTCGGCGTCCTTCTGGCCTTTCGCAATCTCTCCATGTCGAGCGAACTGGACGCGATGAAATCGAGCGGCGCGTCTTTCGGCCGGCTGCTGCGCCCCGTCTACGGCCTGCTCGTATTCCTCGCGATCTTCGACTTCATCCTTGTCGGCTACATCAAACCCTACGCGCGCTACGAATACGACAAAGTCCGCTTCGATGTGACGAGCGGCGCTTTCGGGATCAAAATTCCGCAGGGCGAGTTCGTCGACATCACCGACGAGGTGACGATCCGCCTCGGCAAGGTCGACGCGATCGCCAAGGAAGCGCAGGACATATTCCTCGAAATGCGCGAGGGAAGAAATCGGCGGACGGTGATTACGGCCGAGTCCGGCGGGATTTCGACGACGCCTGAAATTTCGCGCCTGCTGCTGCGCCTGTCGAACGGGCGCCAAATCTTCATCGACAAGGACGGCGAGCGCTTGCGCACGCTCGACTTTGACGCTTTCGATCTCGAAATCGACCTTCCCGCCATCGCCGTTTTCCGCGCGCGCGGCACCGAGGCCGATGAAGCCACCTTCACGGAGATCGTCCGTCTTCTCGCCAGCCCCGACGCGCGCCAATCGCCGCTTTATCTACCTTATCGCGCGCAGTTTCACTGGACGCTCATCCATCCGTTGACGTTTCTGGCGCTGCCCATACTCGCCGTGGCGATGGGCGTCACCGGACGGCGCAGCGCGTCAAACGTGAAGCCTGTCATCGGCGTCGCCATCCTGATCGCCTATCACGAGCTTCTCGAGGAATGGGGGCTCGTCAACGCCGCCTTGGGGCAAATGTCGCCTTATCTTTCCATGTGGGGGCTGCTCGCCGCTTTCATCTTGTTGAGCGTCGCGATCTATCGCGAGTCCGTCGATCGGGCGCAGACGGCGAAAGCCGCGGCGAGCCGCGAGGACGACACGGTGCGCCTGCCGATGGCCGCGCATGAGGACGGCGCCGCGCTAAGACAGGGCGCGGCGCGATGAAGGCGCTCGACGGCGTATTCATCCGCTATGTCGGCCGCCTGTTCGCGATACGCTTTCTCGGCCTGCTCGCGTTTTTCGTCATCATCCTGCAAATGCTCGATCTTCTGAACCGCTCCGAGGCGATCATGGCCGCCGACGGCGCGACATCGGAATCGATCCTGCGATACGTCGCGCTGCGCGCGCCGCAGATCGCAAGCCAGTTCACGCCCTTCGCCGCGCTTCTCGCGATCGTCGTCACGCTCGCCGGCCTTAATCTGACCAGCGAGATCGTCATCATGCGCGCCGCCGGCATGTCCGTCCATCGCGTGCTCGCCCCGCTCGGCGTCGCCTGCGCCAGCGTCGCGCTGGCGCATTTCGCCTTTCACGAGCTTGTGGTCGTCAAGGCCTCATCACGGCTGGCCTATTGGGAGGCGAATGATTTCACGGTCGGGCTGAAAGAGAATTCAGCGACCAGAACCAATATCCGCGTCACCTTTGACGGCGAAATCGTCACGGCGGCGAGCGCGGCGCGAACGCCCGACGGCGTGCGCCTGCGCGACGTCGTCATCTACAAGCTGGACGAGATCGGCCTTGTGCGGTCGGTGACGGAGGCGTCCTCAGCCTTTCACGGCGAAGAGGGCTGGCGGCTGTACAATGTCAGCGAGGCGGCGGGCGCGACCGCTTCTTCTGTCGAGCGCGCCTCCCGCGTCTGGGCGACGGCGCTTAACCCGGAGCTTCTATTCGCGCTGACCCTCAATCCGGATCGGTCGAGCATTCCCGCGATCGTTCGCCAGATCGGCCAGCTCGGCCGCGACGGGGCCGATACGCGCGCGGCGACGACCTCGCTGCTGAGCCGCTTCTCACGGCCGATGTCGACCCTCTTGATGCCGCTTCTCGGCGCCATCGCCGGCTTCGGCGTCAGCCGACAGGGGAACCAGCTAGTCCGCGCGACCGTCGGCGCAACGCTTGGTTTCGTCTATTTCGTCTCGGAAAACATGATGCTGGCCGTCGGCAAGCTCGGGGTCGTGCCGCCGATGCTCGGCGCGTTTTTTCCCTTCGCCCTCTTTCTGGTCGTCGGCTTCGCCCTGCTTCTCGCAATGGAAAGCTGACCGCGCGGGATCAGCTGACGCTCGACAAGCGCCACGCCGCCGCTATGACAAGGGCGATGACCAATTGCGACGACAAACACGCGAGAGGCGCGGAAAGCGCCGGGACCGGCGTCGACATCATCTCGCTCGGCTGCCGGCTTAACCTCGCCGAGGGTGAGGCGATGCGCCGGCTCGCCGACGCGGCGGGGCTAAAGCGCGCGATCGTCGTCAATTCCTGCGCCGTCACCAATGAGGCGATGCGCCAGACCCGCCAGCGCATTCGCCGCGCGCGCCGCGCCGATCCTGAAGCGCGCATCATCGTCACCGGCTGCGCGGCGCAAATCGAGCCTAAGGCGTTCGCAGCGATGGCTGAGGTCGACGCCGTGATCGGCAACGCTGAAAAGCTCGATCCCGCCGAATGGCGCAAGCTGAGCGCGGGGCGAGGCGGCGTCGCCGTCAACGACATCATGTCGGTGCGCGAAAACGCGGCGCATATGATCGACGGCTACGGCGACCGCGCCCGCGCCTTCCTGCAAATCCAGAACGGCTGCGATCATCGCTGCACCTTCTGCATCATTCCCTTTGGACGAGGCCGATCGCGATCCGTCTCCGTCGCCGAGGCGATCGCAGCCGTCCGCCGGCTCGTCGACGCCGGCCACCGCGAGGTTGTTCTGACCGGCGTCGACATGACGTCCTGGGGGAGCGACATCGACGGCGCGCCGCGCCTCGGCCGTCTTGCGGCGTCGATCCTCGACGCCGTTCCCGACCTTTACAGGCTGCGCCTTTCCTCGCTCGACTGCGCCGAGATCGATCCGGAACTCTTCGAGCGCGCATCCGGCGACGCGCGCATGGCGCCGCATCTTCATCTGTCGCTGCAGGCCGGCGCCGACATGATCCTCAAGCGCATGAAGCGCCGCCACACGCGCGCAGATGCGATCGCCCTCGCCGCGAAACTGCGCGACCGGCGCCCCGAAATCGCGCTCGGCGCCGATCTTATCGCCGGGTTTCCGACAGAAACGGCGGCGATGTTTGACGAGACCCTCGCGCTGATTGACGAAGCGGGGATCAACTACGTCCACGCTTTTCCGTTTTCGCCGCGACGCGGAACGCCGGCGGCGCTGATGCCGCAGATCGACCGGACGCTCATCGCCGAGCGGGCGGGCCGCCTGCGCGAAGCGGGCGCGCGGGCGACGCGGGAATTTTTCGAAGGTCTTGTCGGGGTTGAGGACGACGCGATCGTCGAAAGCGGCGGGCGCGCGCGGCTCGGCAATTTCGCCCTCGCCCGTCTCGAGTCGCCGGACCTCCGGCCCGGCGACATCGCGCGCGTCGCCATCGTCGGCGTTTCCGGATCAATGCTCGAGGCGCGCGCAGCGACGGCGCAGGCGACGATAAAAAAGCCGCGCCCCGAAATCGCTTCCGAGGCGCGGCTTTGAAAGCATTCGCGGAAGTTCAGGCCTTACGCGGCCTTCGCTTTGGCCTTGCGCTTGACGCGCTTGGCTTTCTTCGCGGCCGGCTTCGCCGTCTTCTTGACCGCTTTCTTCGCGGCCTTCTTCACGGCTTTTTTCGCCGCTTTCTTAGCAGCCGGTTTGGCGGCTTTTTTCGCTTTGGCCATAGCCATGCTCTTCTCCATGAAAAAGGCTGACATATTTCAGCCTTCGTGGAACAAGTTGGTGCGCCGCGCTTTCTGGCAAGAAAAAAATGACGACGAACAAGAATTTTTTTGACGGGCTGTTCGGAAAGAACCGCTCGACGGATCAAAATCAAGGGGCCGATGACGGCGTTAACGCGCTCGAAACGTCCCCCGGAAAAATTGCTGCGCCCACGGAGGGATCCGGCGCGCACGCGGCCGGTATCGATAAAGATAAGCCCGAAAAACAAGGCTTTTTCGCACGTCTCGCCGGCGGATTGTCGCGCTCGTCGCAGCGTCTTTCCGATAGCGTCTCCGCGATCGTCACGAAGCGCAGGCTCGACGATGAAACGCTCGACGAACTCGAAGAGGTCCTGATCGCCGGCGATCTCGGCGTCGCCGCCGCAGGACGGGTCCGCGAGGCGCTGGCGCGCGACCGCTTCAACAAGGAGGCGAGCGATGAAGAAGTCCGCGACGCGCTCGCCGGCGTCGTCGCCGACAGCCTCAAGGACCGCGAGGTCCCGCTCCTGATCGACCCTGCGCATCGCCCGCACGTCATCTTGATGGTCGGGGTCAACGGCGCGGGGAAGACGACGACGATCGGCAAGCTCGCGCAAAAATTTCGCCGCGACGGCCGCAAGGTCATGCTCGCCGCCGGCGACACTTTTCGCGCCGCGGCGGTCGAGCAGCTCAGGGTTTGGGGCGAGCGGACCGGAGCAGAAACGATCGCGAAGGAAACGGGCGCGGATGCGGCGGGCCTCGCCTACGAGGCGCTTGAGCGCGCAAAACGCGAGAATGTCGACGTCCTCATGATCGACACGGCGGGCCGTCTGCAAAACAAAAAAGAGCTGATGGACGAGCTCGCCAAAATCGTCCGCGTGCTCAAGAAGCTCGATCCCGAAGCGCCGCACGCGACGCTGCTCGTCCTTGACGCGACCGTCGGACAGAACGCGATCTCGCAAGCCGACGCCTTCCGCAGCATCGCCGGCGTCACCGGCATCGTCATGACGAAACTCGACGGCACGGCGCGCGGCGGCGTGCTCGTCGCGCTCGCCGAGAAGCACGCTCTGCCGATCCACTTTATCGGCGTCGGCGAAAGCGCGGATGATCTGCAGCCCTTCAGCGCCGCGGCGTTCGCCCGCGCCCTCGCCGGCCTTTCCTCGCTCGGCGAGCGCGGCTAGAGCGGGATCATGTCACAAACCGTTCCCGGCGCACGTCTCTCCGGCCGCGCGAAATTCCTTGTCGATTTCGGGCCGCTGCTGATTTTTTTCATCGCCTATTTCTTCGGGCGCCGGATCGCTCCCCTATTCGGCCAAGCGGTGCAAGACGGCGGCGAGCTGTTTCTCGCCGTCGCCCTCTTCCTTCCCGCCTATGCGGTCGCTTTCCTTTACAGCGTCTGGCGCGAGCGGCGCGTCGCGCCGATGCTGCTGGTCAGCGGCGTCGCAGTCGGCGTTCTCGGCTCGCTGACGCTCATCCTGCACAACAAGACGTTTTTCTACATGAAGCCGACGATCGTCTATGCGATGTTCGCAATGACGCTCGCCGCAGGACTGGCCACAGGGCGCAATTTTCTGCGCTCGCTCTTCGACGGGGCGCTGCATCTCAATGATGACGCCTGGCGGGTGCTGACGAAACGCTATGTCTGGTTCTTTTGCCTGCTAGCGATCGCCAATGAGATCGCCTGGCGCTATCTGACGCGCGATTGCGATCTTTCGGCCGCCGCGGCCTGTTCCGGCGAAAAGCACTGGGTCAATCTGAAAATCTGGGGGTTCACCGCCGTCAACGTGCTCTTCGCCATCGCGCAGGCTCCCTTCATCGCCAAGCATGTCGGGGAAGCGCCGAAAGAACCGGGCTAGAGCCCGTCGACAGGGTTCGAATAGGGCGCGAAGCCGGACAGGCCCTCGCTTTCCCTGAAATGCCGCAAGGCCCAGCCGACGGTCGGAAAGGCGAGATCCGGCCAGGGCAGCGCGTCCCAGGCGAAAAACGCGACTTCAAGGCTTTCCGGTCCGGCCGCGCAATCGGCGTTTTCGAGCGCGCCGCGAAACATGATCTGCACCTGGCTGATGCGCGGCACGCTGTAGACGGCGAGCACCTGGTCCAAAACCGGGCGAACGCGCGCTTCCTCCCACGCCTCGCGGCGCGCGCCGTCCTCAACGCTTTCGCCGATCTCAAGATAACCGGCCGGCAGCGTCCAATAACCGCGTCGCGGGTCGATGGCGCGACGGCACAGAAGCACTCTCCCCTCAAATGTCAGCACCGAGCCGACGACGATTTTCGGATTGCGATAGTCGATAAAGCCGCAATGATTGCAAATATCGCGCTCATGATCGTCGCCTTCCGGCGCCGCCCGGACGAAATGCGGGTCAATCTTGCCGTTTTGTGACATGAGAGCGCTCCTTTGTCGCAGGCGGATTATTCTCGTTCGGCAATCATCCGCGCAAGGCGCATTTCGAAAATTGAACAAAGCGTCATTGAAAAACGGACGGTTACGGACGATATAGCTTGTTCGCGGCGCATATTGGGTGAATAACCGGACGCGCCGCGCCAGAACGCGATTATCGCATCAAGCCGCCCCCTGTGCGCCCCTGCGCCGCAATCCATTAGGGAGAATAGACCAATGGCAACCTACGATCTGAGAAAGTCGCCCGGCCATCTTTTGCGCCGCGCCCAGCAATATGCGCATGACCTTTACTCCACCGCGGTCGGCCCGAACGGTCCGACGCCGCGCCAGTTTGAGGTCCTGCATGTCGTCGCCAACAACGCCGGTCTCAGCCAGACCGATCTTGTCCGCGCAACGGGCATCGACCGTTCAACGCTCGCCGACATGATCGCGCGGATGCTGAAAAAAGGCCTGCTGTCGCGCGCGCGCACCAAGGAAGACGCGCGCGCCAACGCCGTCAGCATCACCGCTTCCGGACGCCGCGTGCTCAATTCCGCCATGTCGAGCGTCATTCGCGCGGAAAGCGCCGCGCTTAGCGTCCTTCCGAAGTCTCAACAGGCGGCGTTCATGAAGGCGCTCTCAGCCTACGCCGACGCGCTCGACAAGCTGGCCGACGGCGATTCGCCAAGCGCGAAAAAAGGCGCGAAGAAAAAGACGGCGGCTAAAAAGAAAGCGCCGGCGCGCAAGAAAAAAGCCGGTCGCGGACGCCGCTGATCAGCGTTCGCCATTTGACCTGCAAGGCCGCCCCAAGGGCGGCCTTTTTTGTCGCTTCATTTCGGCAGGCGCCGAAGCCCTGCGGCCGACAGGCGGCGTTCATAACCGCCAAGCGCCAGCATCCGATCATACATGACGATCGCCGCCGCGACCGACAGATTGACGCAAAACCGGGTCGGTATTTTGACGATATGCGCGCAGCGCGCTTTCGCCGCGTCCGACAAGTCGCCTTTTTCCGGACCGAGCAAATAGGCGGCGTTGAGCGGATGGGGAAAGGTCGGGAGCTCAACGGCGCGCTCGTCAAGCTCAACGCCGACGAGAACGCACGCCTTCGGCAACGCCATTTCATCGATCGTCGCCCATTCGTAGAGCGGCACGTGCTCAGCGCTGTTCGAGGTGTCAGACAGCCCCGCCTCGCGCGCCTTGAGACGCGATCCGAGCGTGAAAATGAAGCTCGCGCCGAACGCATGCGCGGTTCGCATGACGGCGCCGAGATTCATCTGCTTCGATATTCGCTCCGAGCCGACGCCGAAATAGCCGCGCATCGCGCTTTTCCTTCTTCCGCCGGCTTATTTCGCCGCATCACGCCGCGCATCAATAGCGCGGCCTTAGCCTCAAAGATCAAGCGTCAGCAGGACAGGCGCATGATCCGAGGGCCGCTCCCAGCCGCGGCAATCGTCGCGAATGGAAAATCCTTTTCGTCCGCCGGCGAGCGCCGCTTTTTCAAGCGCCGGGCTCACCCAGATATGATCGAGCCGGCGGCCGCGATTGGACGCGCGCCAGTCTTTCGCGCGATAAGACCACCAAGTGTAGAGCTTTTCCGGTTCCGGGATCACTTCGCGCGCCACGTCGATCCAGCGCCCTTCGCTGATCGCGGCGTTCATCAGCTCGACCTCGACCGGCGTGTGCGAAACGACGCTCAAAAGCTGCTTGTGCGACCAGACATCGTGTTCGCGCGGCGCGACATTGAGATCGCCGACAAGGATTTCCTTGCGACGCGGATGCTCCCCGAACCGCCCGGCGAGGTCTTTCAGAAAATCGAGCTTGTGGGCGAATTTTTCATTTTCATTCGGGTCGGGAACATCGCCGCCGGCGGGAATGTAGAAATTGTGGAGCCGCACGCCGCCGGGCAGGCTGACCGAGATGTGGCGTCGATCCTCTTTCCCGCAAAACTGCTCGGCTTTTTCATCCTTGATCGGAAGTTTCGAAACGATGGCGACGCCGTGATAGCCGGGTTGTCCGGAAACGGCCTGATGCGCGTAGCCGGCGGCCCTCAGCGCTTTCGCCGGAAACTGGTCGTTTGCGCATTTGATTTCCTGCAGGCAAAGAACGTCAGGGCTTTCCTCCTTGAGGAATTGCAGGACGAGATCGATGCGCAGGCGAACGGAGTTGATGTTCCAGGTGGCGATTTTCATGAGGCGAAAAGCGTTGCGGCGGGCGGCCGACCATAGCGATTGACGCTGCGCGCGCAACCGCGCATCTGTGCGCGCGACGAGAGAATGACGACGATGGAAACTGCATGGCTGCCCGAAGGGCTTTCCGCAAGCGTCGCGGCGATCGTCATATTCTGCAGTTTTTTCACCTCCGCGCTCACCGCCGCTTTCGGTCTTGGCGGCGGTCTCGCCCTGCTGGCAGTAATGAGCGCGCTGATGCCGCCGGCCGCCGTCATTCCCGTCCACGGCGTCGCGCAGCTCGGCTCTAACGCCAGCCGCCTTCTCCTGCAGTGGAAATCCGTCGTCAGACCGATCGCGCTCTGGTTCATCGCGGGTTCCGTCCTGGGATCGGCGATCGGCGCGCGGCTTTATGTCGAAATACCGGGCGCCGCGCTGCAGGCGCTGATCGGCGCTTTCGTGCTGTTGAGCGTCTACGGCCCGCAGCCGAAAGCCTTCGCGCCGGGCGTCAGGACCTTTTTTGCGACCGGCGCGGCCAGCGCCCTGCTGTCGATGTTCGTCGGCGCGACCGGGCCGATCGCCGCCTCGATGCTGCGCGTCGCCGCGCTCGACAAGCTGAAGACGGTTGCGACGCACGCCGCCGCCATGACCGGCCAGCATGCGGTCAAGACAATCGTCTTCGGCCTTATCGGTTTCGCCTACGCCGAGTGGATATTCGTCATCGGCGCGATCGTCATTGCGGGCTTTCTCGGCGCGGCGGCGGGAACGCGCCTTTTGCACAGCATGCCGGAAAAAAAATTCCGCGCCGGCTTCACGCTCGCGCTGACGTTTTTCGGCTGCTACCTGATCGGCTCGGCCGCGTTCGATCTCTTTTGACGCATCAGAAGAGGTTGAAGGAAGAACCGATGACGCCGACCGGCCATCGGCCGAACTCAAACAGCCTGAATTTCGCCGTGAACGGATGATCGTCGGCGTCGAATTCAGGATCGGCCGCGGCGATCAGAACCAGCGCCGCCTGATGGGCCGCCTGCACGGCGGCGCCGACGGCAAGCTGTCTTTGCGCTTCATCCTCGACATCCCAGATGAAGCTCGCCTGCTCCATCGCCTCTTTCGCCGGCGCCGACACGCGGTCGGCGATCATCGTCATCGCGATCCGCAGCGCGTCTTCGGATAAGATTTCCAGCGCGCCGCCGGTCAGATCGGCGCGCAGCAATTCCTCAGCCTCCCAGGCGGGGCTGTTCCAGTCGACATTTTCCGCCGCCGCCGCCGCATCGTCCCAGTCGACGAGAATGGCGACATCGGCGTCCGGAAACCCCAAACCGTCCGTATACGTACGCGCGACGGCGCGCGCGCCGGGCGTCAGCGGCTCGCCGAGATTGGCGAACCAGGGGATGCGGGCGAGCGCCGCCGAAAACCGGCGCATGCGCGCAAGCGCCGGCAATTCACGCTCCAGCGCGTCGATGTCTCGTTCATCCATGAAGCGGCCTCCTTGCGCCGCCTTCCTAGCGGTCTGCTTGCGGCTTGGGGGAGAAAAAAGCGCCCGATCCTTGGAAGGACCGGGCGCCAAGCTGCGCTGTTGCGCCTACGCCGGGAGGGGATATTCCGGCGACGTAAAGCGACGATCGGACCTGCTAGCGGGGGGGCAACGCCGGCCCGAACGGGTGTCACTCACGCACTGTTACTCTAACGCCTCACCAAGGAACTTTTCAATAGGGCTTACGAAAAAAAGCTTGCCTGTGATTCGGTTACACAAATTTTCGTGATCGGCTCTCTAATTGTTAATGAAGGCGCCGCCCGCCTCAGGCGCGCGGAAAAGCCGGTTTTCGAGCTTCGATCCCTCGACGGCGCCCTGCAGCGAGACAACCGTCACCCCGCCTTGCGGGTCGCGGATCGCCCATTCCTCGATCGAGAGTTTCGGCGCGCTCAGAACCAGCGTGATTTCGCCTTCGGTCTCTTCCTCATTCGAGACGTAGGTGACGGCGACGGCGTCAGCGGCGCGCTCGACCGATTTCAGCGTCGCATCGCCGATTTCTATTTTTTTGCTCAGCAGAAAGCGCAAAGGCGTTTTCTTGAGCGGATAGGAATCGGTCGTTTCAAGATCGGCGTTCTCCACATAGACGAGGCCGCCGGTCGCGACGATGGTGATCGGCGAGGGGTCGTCATAATCAAACCGGATTTGACCCGGCCGGCGCAGATAGAATTCGCCGGTCGCAACGGCGCCGTTCGGCGCCGTCTGCACGAATTGGCCGGACAGCGTCGTCAGGCCTTCAAGATAGGCGAGAACGTCCGCTGCGACCTTTTCATCGCTGCGGTCGGCGAATGCGAGGGCTTTCTCCTGGCGAACCGCCGGCGCCGTTTCGGCGAGCGCGACCTCAGCGGGGCGTTCAGCCCGGTTTGAGGCGCGCTCGGCGGAATCCGCCTTCGCCGCGACTGCCTTGGTCGAAACGACGGCGGGCGCCGGCTCCGCCGCGGCCGGGGCGGGCGGCGCAGCGGCGGCGTCGGCGAGAATGAAAGCGAGCGTCGAGACAAAGGCGTTCAGCATTCGGTTTCCTCTGTTTCGGCGGGCGTTCCCGCCATGGGGGCGAAGATGGCCGCCGGCGCCGACCGAAAGACGGCGCGGGCGCGCCCCAATTATGGCGCCGCCGGCGGGCGCCTCACAATCGCGCGAGAGTTCTAGCGGATCGCCGCGAGTTCGTCCTCGCTCACTTCGCGCGCCTCATCGACCAGCATGATCGGAATGCCGTCGCGAACGGGATAGGCGAGACGCGCCTTGGGGCTGATCAGCTCGCCGGCCTCGCGGCGATAGATGAGACGGCCCTTGGTCGCCGGGCATACGAGGATCTCAAGCAGTTTTTCGTCGACTTCTTTCAGATGCGGCTGTTCGCTCATGTTCGGCTCTCCTGTCGCGCCGGCTCACTGGACCGTTTGACCTTCGGAGGGATCGCCCCCCATGCTCATCAGGGCGACAAGGCATTCGGCGCGATCGGCGATTGTCGGCGCTTCGAGCAGCGCCTGCTTTTCATTCGGCGCGAAAGGGCACCCCATAGCCAACGAATTGACGAGCGCATCGGTCGGCGCCTCGACCGCGGCGTCCCAGTCGGTGCTCAAATTCTCCGTTTCGAGATAGGACCGCATCGCGTCAAGGAGGCGCTCCCGGTCGACACTCTCCGCGCTTTCATCAAGATCGGCGTCAGCGACAAAAGCGGAATAGTCGACTTCCGCCTGACGATAGGGCGTCTCGACATCGAATTCGCGCTTGACGCCGAAGCGAAGCACGCCCGTCAACGTAATGAGATATCGTCCGTCGCCGGTTTCATTGAATGAGGTGATCCGACCGGCGCATCCGACGCCGTAGAGCGGCGCGGCGCCGGCGCCGTCGTCGCGCGGCTGGATCATGCCGATCGTCCGCGCCCCGGCGAGCGCGTCGTCGACCATCCGGAGATAGCGCGGCTCGAAAATATTCAACGGCAATTGGCCGTGCGGCAGGAGGATCGCGCCGGGAAGCGGAAAGACCGGGATGATCGAGGGCTGTTCGCGCCCGTGAACGCGCAGCGTCTTTTTATGAGCCCCGGCGCCGCCCGTCATGAGAACATGAGCGATGATAACCGGCGCCGCCCGCTCGCCGTTTCCGGATGCGTCGGCCCAAGCGCCTCAAAAATCGTCAACAGCTTTTTGCGCGCGGCTTCGTCATTCCATGCGCGATCGGCTGCGAACACAGCCAGCAATTCGTCAATCGCCGACGTCATGTCACCGCGCGCGGCGTAGGCGTCGGCGAGATCAAGGCGCGCCTCATAATCTTTCGGATTCTTTGCGGCGCGCTGTTTCAGCTTTTCAATGTCGCCCGCCGCCTTGCCGGCGATTTCGATCTGCGCCCGCACCGAGGCGAGCGCGGCGTCGTTTTTCTTCGCCTCCGGCGCCAGCGCCAGCACCGCGCGCGCGCCGTCGACATCGCCGGTCGCTATCCGGCATTTGGCGAGCCCCGCGAGCGCGCGGACGAATATGTCGTCGCCGGCCTCTTCCGAGACCTGCGCAATGTCGGCGAAGGCTTGCGCCGCGGCGGCGACATCGCCCGCCGCAAGCGCATCCTCGGCGGCCTCGAGCGCAGCGGCGAAGTCTGGCGCGCCGCCGGCCGCGGAACCGGCCGCGCTGGAAAGACGATCAATAAAAGCCTTGATCTGGCTTTCGGGAATTGCGCCCTGAAAGCCGTCGATGGGCCGCCCCTGAAAAAAGGCGTAAACGGTCGGCACCGACTGGATGCGCATTTGCGAGGCGAGCATCTGGTTCTTGTCGATGTCGATCTTGACCATCGACACGGCGCCCTTGGCCGCGACGACCGCCTTTTCCAGCGCCGGCGTCAGCTGCCGACACGGCCCGCACCAATCGGCCCAGAAATCGACGATGACCGGTCGCGCCATCGACGCCTCAAGAACGTCGCGCTCGAACGTTTCGATGGTCGCGTCCTTGATGAGGCCGTTTTTGCCCGTTTTCGGCTCCCTCGCGGTGAAATCCATAAAGTCCTGCCTTTTCGCGTCTCTTAAATGAGGTCGCGCGCCGGCGAAGGCAACGCCCCGCGTAAATTTTCACATACCGGCCGGCGACAACGTCGGGGCGGCGAGGTCGACAATATCGGGCTTGAAGCCGCAGGCCTCGATGAATTTGAGAAGATCGGCGGGGGCGATCGCTGTCGACGCGGTGTTTTCGAGCGGGTGGAACCAGACCGTATCCCATCCCATCAACGCGGCGTCGACCGCAACCGACTGGAGCGCCCGCGCCGTTTCGTTGATGAGGGCGAACGGCGTGACGGCGCCGGGGATGACGCCCAGCGTCGCGGACATCAATTCAGGCTTGCCGAAGGAGAGGCGGCCCCTGGCGCCGGCGGCGCGGCCGTAGCCGACAATATCGACCGCCGTATCGCAATGCGCGACGAGGAGAAACAGGCGGTCCTTTTTGTCTTTCAGAAAGAGGTTTTTCGAATGCCCGCCGGGCATTGACGCCTTGTAGTCCCGCCCCGCCTCGACGGTGAAAATCGCCGGATGTTCAACCGTGCGATGCGCGATGCCGAGCGCGTCCAGAAAGCTGAAAAGTTCCTCTCGCGTCTTCGCCATCGCCTCGCCTGACCGGTCGCATAACGCCGCCGAAATAGCGCTTTCGGCCGCCTTGCCAATAGGGCGCCCCTCGTGCATATAGCGATCCCCGCCGCAGGGGCATCCCCGCGGCGCGCCAGTGAGCGGGCGTAGCTCAGGGGTAGAGCATCACCTTGCCAAGGTGAGGGTCGGGCGTTCGAATCGCCTCGCCCGCTCCATTTT
>CALAZI010000233.1 GCA_937895955.1 uncultured Alphaproteobacteria bacterium
ATTGTTGATCATGGTGAGCGTGCGCGTCGCGGTCAGGAGGTTCTGCGCGTAATTGGTCGGGTCATATACGATGCCACCGAAGAATTGCGCGTTTGCGGTCCCGCAAAGCGTGAATGTCGATGCGATCGCGATGATGGTGGCGGCGGCGAGTTGTTTCATTCGGCGGCGCATGAGTATCTCCTTTCGGTTGTTTGCTTGTCGGCGATGAGATCGGCGGCCCAGGCGAGGCCCTTGGCGTGCAGGAATTCCGCGGCGAATTGCTCGGGCGACTCATTTTCGATGTTGTCGATGAGCTTTTGCGTGTCGGGATCCGACGCGCCGCAAAGCGCGAGGGCGATGGGACCAAGGCCCAGTTCGAAAAGGCGATTGCCGATCGCGGACTGATAATAATAATGACGCTTCGGCGTCGCGGTTGCGATCAGCTCGATCTGCCGCTCATTGAGCCCGAAACCTTCATAGGCGGAGCGGATGCCCGCCTCTCTTGCGCGGGCATTGGGCAAGAATATCCTTGACGGACAGCTTTCAATGATCGCCGGCGCGATTGACGAGTTCTGAATGTCGTTCAGGGACTGCGTCGCGAAGACGACCGAGACGTTCTTCTTGCGCAAGGTTTTCAGCCAATCGCGCAAGCGTTCAGCGAAGAGCGGATGATCGAGAAACATCCAGGCCTCGTCGATGAGGAGAAGCGTCGGGCGACCGTCGAAGCGTTCGTCGAGCCGATCGAAGAGATGCGAAAGCGCCGGCGCGACCGCCGCTTCGCGGCGCATCAGCGCCTCCATCTCGAAGCCGATGACGTCGGAGAGATGCAGCGTCGTCTCTTCCGCGTCGAACAACCCGCCATGGGCGCCGTCAATGGTGAAGGGCTTCAGCGCATCACGGAGATCCGCTCGCTGCAACAACAGCGTCAGTCCGGTAAGCGTGCGCTCTTTCGCCGGCGCCTCGCTCAAATTCTTGAGCGCCGACCATAGGGAGTCGCGAATAGCGGGGTCGATTGAAACGCCTTCCTGGGCGAGGACGCCGAGAAGCCAGTGCTGCGCCTTCGCTCTGCCGACGTCGCCATCGATATCGCGCAAGGGCTGAAAGGCGAGCGCGGCGTCATCGCCGAGATCATGGAACGCCCCGCCCATCGACAGGAGCGCCGCGCGCATCGACTTGCCCTTGTCGAAGGCGAAGACTTGCGCGTTTTCATAACGGCGGAACTGCAGGGCCATCAAAGCGAGCAGGACCGACTTGCCGGCGCCGGTCGGCCCGACAATCAACGCGTGCCCGACATCGCCGATATGCGTCGAATACCGGAACGGCGTCGTTTCGTGAGTGGTCGCTAGGGAAAGCGGCGGCGCGTCGAGATGATGGTTCCAGTCATCGCCCGCCCATACCGCTGACAAGGGCGCGAGATGCGCAAGGTTCAGCGTGTGCACTAAAGGCTGGCGGATATTGGCGTAGAGATGGCCGGGCAAGGCGCCGAGCCAGGCATCAACAGCGTTGACGCTCTCGCGGATCGAGACGAAGCCGCGCCCGTTCAAAACGCGTTCGATCTCTTTCGCCCTGGCGTCGGCAATCGCCGCGTCACTATCCGAAACGGAGACGGTCGCGGTCAGATAGCCGAAGGCGACATCGTCGCTCCCAAGCTCCTGCAACGCCGCATCCGCATCCGCCGCCTTGTTGTCGGCGTCGGCGTCGAGGAGAACGCTTTGCTCATTGAACAAGGTCTCTTTGATGATCGCGGCGACAGACTTGCGTTTGGCGAACCATTGCCGGCGGTATTTGGCGATCTCTTTCGTCGCCAGCGCCTTGTCGAGCGGGATGAAGCGCGTCGTCCAGCGATAGGAAAACCCGAGACGATTGAGCGCATCGAGAAACCCCGGTTCCGAGGCCGGCGGAAAGCCGAGCACGGAGATGAGGCGCAAATGTTCGTCGCCGAGCATGGGGTGAAGGCCGCCGACAAGCGCGCAATCGGCGAGGATCGCATCGAGGAATATCGGCGTCTCTGGCGCAGCGATGTGATGGCGCCTGGTCGATATGCACGCGTGTAAAAAGGAGAGCGTCTCATCGTCGTCGAGCGCCGCGCATTCAGGTAGCAGCGTCGCCAGGAGATCGATCGCGCGATCGGTCTCGCGCGAGAAATGGTCGAGATGATCGCGCCAGGAGGCGGATGGCACCTCGCCGTCGCGCGTCAGGAACAGCGCCTCGCCTTTCCGCGTCCGATCGCTCGGCGGCGCCCAGACAAAGGTCAGATAATATTGGCTCTCGAAATGCGCGCCGCCAGTCTCAAACGCGGCGCGGCGCTCCTCATCAACGAGCCATGCGACGGGGTCGGCAAAATTTGATGAGGGATAGTCGTTCGCCGGGACGCGCGCGGCTTCGAAGAAGAGCGCCCAGCCGGATCCGAAGCGTTTCACCACATTGTTGACGCGCGCGGTGAAGGAAAGGAGCTCGCCGGCGCTGGCGCTCTCGAGGTCCGGCCCTCGATAGCGGATCGTCCGCTGGAAACTGCCGTCCTTGTTGAGGACGATGCCGGGCGCCGCCAGCAAGCCCCAAGGGAGGTAATCCGCAAGGCGCTTCGGGCGCTTCTGATATTCCGCCAGGTTCAACATGAGAGATAGGCCTTGTGCTTGAGGTGCCGCATGCCGACGTCGATGAAGGCGGGATCCTTCTTCGCGGCGTAGACCGCTGCGGCGTGACCGAGGACGGCGATGACGATCCCTGCGACCCACATTTGCAGCCCGAGACCGACCGCCGCGGCGATGGTGCCGTTGAGGATCGCGACGCCTCTTGGCGCGCCGGCCATCATCATCGGCTCGGTCAAACTGCGGTGTACGGGGATCGAATAGCCGTCGAGCATTTGCGGTTTCCTTCAGACCAGCGCGCCGCCGCCGAACGAAAAAAAGGCGAGGAAAAAGCTCGTCGCTGCGAAAGCGATCGAAAGGCCGAAGACGATCTGGATCAAACGCCGGAAACCGCCGGACGTGTCGCCGAAAGCAAGGCTTAATCCGGTGATGATAATGATGATGACGGCGACGATGCGCGCGACCGGTCCTTCGATCGAGGCGAGGATCGACGCCAGAGGCGCCTCCCAGGGCATGCCGGAACCGGCGGCAAACGCCGGGCTCGCCAGAAACGCCGCGCCGGCGATGATCGACGCAGCCAACAGCAATCGGCGGTTATTCATATTCGCATTCATAAAGTCGCTCCTTCGCTGACAATTGAAAAAACCGGGGGATCGGCCGGCGCGAGCGCATAGCCATGGAGGGGGTCATGGCCGTCGACGCGGAGGATTTCTTCGACGCGTCGTTTGTCGCCGCGCCGGCCGATATGGATGATGAGGTCGATCGCCTCGCCGATGAGCGCGCGCGGGATTTCATGCGCGCGCTCCGCTGTTAACTGCTCAAGCCGCGAAAGCGCCGATGATGCCGAGTTCGCGTGCACCGTCGCGACCCCGCCCGGATGGCCGGTGTTCCACGCCTTCAACAGATCGAGCGCTTCGCCGCCCCTCACCTCGCCAATGACGATGCGATCGGGACGCAGGCGCATGGTCGATCTGACAAGCATTTGCAGATCGACGCCGAGCGAGGACCTGAGGCTGACGACATCTTCGGCCGCGCAGTACAGCTCGCGGGTGTCCTCGAGAATGACGATGCGTTCGTCGCGTTTGCCGATCTCGGCGAGAAGCGCATTCGCCAATGTGGTCTTGCCGGTCGAGGTTCCGCCAGAGATCAGGATGTTTTCGCGACGCTTGATCGCGGCTTCGATGATGAGCGCTTCGCTGCGCGAAAGCGAACCCGTCTCGACCCAGCAGCCAAGGCCCATGGCGCGCGTCGCCGGCTTCCTGATCGAAAAGGCCGGCGCGACCGTGACCGGCGGCAAGACGCCTTCAAAGCGCTCGCCGGTTCCGGGAAGCTCCGCCGAGACGATCGGACGGTCGCGGCCGCAATCGAATCCGATATGGCTGGCGACGAGGCGGATGATCCGCTCGACATCGCCGGCGCGCAAGTATTCGCCTTCGCGCGCCCTTCCCGATCCGTGGCGCTCGATCCAAAGCGCGCCGTCGGGATTGACCATGATCTCTGAAACCGTTTCGTCCTCAAGCGCCGCGCCGATGACCGGGCCGAACGCCGTCCTCAACATGGACGCGCGCCGGGCCGCGGTCGCAGCCACTTGCGAAAACGCGCTCACGACACCGCCTCCAATTTGGGTTTTTCAGTGCGAACGAGATCGATGCGGGCGAGGATTTCTTCGGTGTAGCTCTCCTTGCCGAGCAGTTTTTCGCTGACCTGGCCGATAAAGCGATCAAAGCGCTTTTTGCCGAGCGCCTCGGCGGCGAGCCGTGTTGATTCCGGCAATGGCGGAGTGATGCAGAGATAATAGAGGATAAAGAGCGCCAGCGTTTCGGTTTGCGCCGTCGTCTCATCGGCGATGCGCTCGGCGGCGCGGGCGAGCTTATTGACGCGATCTGCGAGCAGCGCGAGGTCAGACCGCTTCGCATCCTCATCAAGCATCGCTTTGATTGCAGCCTCGATGACGCCGCTCATGCTGGCGCCGCGATCCTCAATGGCGCGATTGAGCAAGCGCTCGGCGTCGGCGCCCAAATAAATTGAGATGCGACGCTTCGGACCGCTCATGACATTGCTCCTTCGAGCATGCCGTTGTCGCGATCGAGGCCGGCGCGTTTCGCGTTATCGAATACAAGGCGTTCGAGCCTTTTCGCGCCGGCGCCGTCATCGCTCTCGTCGCGTGCTTCACACTCGCCATCAGCAGTGATTCCGGGCGTTGCCGGTTTCGGATCAAGATCCGGCGTTTGCTCGAGGCCGCCCTCATCAATGATGATCGACGGGTTTGTTTCGTCATCCTCTTCAATCGCGAGGAGGGGATTGAATTTCGCGGTGGCGCCTGTCCAGTCGTCGCGGCGCGCCGGCGGCGCATCGGGATAGGCGTTTCCGCTGGCGTCGACCTCCATCGCCGGCAAACGACGCGATCTGAAATTCCGGTCGTTGTAATATTGGAGCTTCTGGGCGCGGATCGGGGCAGAGCCTGCGACCATGACGATCGCTCCATCGGCCGGGAGCTGCATCACCTCGCCGGGCGTCAATAAAGGGCGCGCGGTTTCCTGGCGTGAGACCATGACATGGGCGAGCCAGGGCGCGAGACGATGACCGGCGTAATTGCGCTGCGCTCTTAATTCCGTCGCAGTGCCGAGCGCGTCTGATATCCGCTTCGCCGTCCGCTCGTCATTCGCCGCAAAGGCAACGCGCACATGGCAATTATCGAGGATCGAATTGTTCGGCCCGTAAGCTTTTTCGATTTGATTGAGCGATTGGGCGATGAGATAGGCGCGGACCCCATAGCCCGCCATGAAGGCAAGCGCCGATTCAAAGGAGTCGAGCCGCCCCAAGGCAGGGAACTCGTCGAGCATCATCAAAAGCTTGTGACCCTGTGGCGCCGATGCTTTTTCCGATGAATTCTCAAGCTCTTCAGTAAGGCGCCGACCGATTTGATTGAGGACGAGGCGAATGAGCGGCTTGGTCCGCGAAATGTCGGACGGCGGCACCACGAGATAAAGCGAAACCGGATGCTCAGCGTCAGAGAGGTCGCGGATGCGCCAGTCGCAGGCGCTCGTCACATGGGCGATAGTCGGGTCGCGATAGAGGCTCAAAAAACTCATTGCCGTCGACAGGACGCCCGAGCGCTCGTTCTCCGACTTGTTCAATAGCTCGCGCGCGACCTGCGCGACGACCGGATGGACTTTCGGCTCGCGCTTTGTTCCCAGATGATTAGTCGCCTTCATCAAGCCAAGCGTCTTTTCGAAAGTGCGGCTGGGGTCAGAGAGGAATGAGGCGACGCATGCGAGTGTCTTTTCCTCCTCGGCGTAAAGGACATGCAGGATGACGCCGACGAGCAGCGCGTGACCGGTCTTCTCCCAATGGGAGCGGCGCTCGAGCGAGCCTTCCGGATCGACGAGAATGTCGGCGATGTTCTGGACGTCGCGGACCTCGCCCTCGCCTTTTCGGACTTCGAGCAATGGATTGTAGCGCGCCGACTTTGGATTGGTCGGATCGAACAAGAGGCAATGCGAAAACTTCGATCGCCAACCGGAGGTGAGCGTCCAGTTCTCACCCTTGATGTCGTGAATGACCGCGCTCCCGGTCCAGGAAAGCAGCGTCGGGACGACAAGTCCGACGCCCTTCCCGGACCGGGTCGGGGCGAAGGCCATCACATGTTCCGGCCCGTCATGGCGGAGATAGTTACCGCTCCAACGCCCGAGAAATACACCGACAGGATCGAAGAGTTTCGCAGCGCGGATATCGCGCCTCTTCGCCCAGCGCGCCGAGCCGTAAGTCGTGACGTTTCTTTGCTGGCGCGCCCGCCACAAAGATCCGGCGACAGCCGCGACTGCGCCGACCATGCCGCCGGCCGCCGCAATGGCGCCGCCCTGCATGAAGACATCTGGCGCATAGGCCTCGTAGGCGTACCACCACTCGAACAGGCGCCATGGGTAATAAACCGGCGTCTCGCCAATATTCGTCCAAGGCGACCCGAGCGCAGGATCAAACCCGAACGCCGCAGCGACATATTGGGTCGCCGCCGACATCGCCGCCGCGATGATCAGCATGACGACAATAGCTTGGCCGATGAGGATTTTCGTTGGAGTCATGATCGACTTTGGTCTCGCGTGAATTCGCTTCTTCCAAAGCCGATGATCGAATCACCGCCGCACTGAAGTCACTGGCGGAAATTTGAGGTTATTTGTAGGTTTTTGCGGCTGGATGCGGAAATTTGCGGAATCACCCACCGCGTGCGCCCGCATTGCGCCCTAAGGATCTTTAGTCTGCAAGATCTCCGAAGCAGACATCCAATCAATTTGCGGAAACGGCCGCTATAAGTCAGGAGCCGACCTCGACGCTCTCACGCTTTGCGAGCAAAGCAGACTTCTGTTGGACCGGATTTTAATTAGAGGGCTATCCGCGTGATGCGCAGCAGCTTCTGGTAGGATTGTATATTGCGACGTTGGAAATGCCGCTTGTCGCCAAACTTCCTTATCGGTGCAAACCCCTTGTCAGCACACACGCAGCTCACCCCGGCACCGGCAAATGCCGCAGCACGACTCGCAGGCAGTGGCATAGCAACTAGCTACACTTCATCAGGCGAATTTTCAATGAAGCGAACTTAGACGACCGCCGCGACCAGCTGTTTCAAATTACTCCTGAATATGCTGTTTACCTCGACTTCGCTTCGCTCAAGGATCGAAGCCAACGCCGCTGCAACATTGCACGCCTCCCAAGGAAAGAGAGGGCGGTCACCGTCACTTGTGAACGGGCCATCTGTCTCCGGAAGAATGCGCTCAACGGGCATGGCGCGCACGCTGCGCCTACCAGCCTCCGAGTTCAGCATCGTCGCTCCAACAGAAAACCAGCAGCCCCTTTCCGACGCTCGCCGGACGTCGCGCTCGGGTGCGGAAAACCAATGAAGGACAAACGTGCCAGCGCTTGAATGCGTTTCTATGGTGTCCAACAGGACTTTCGAAGCGCCGCGACTATGCATGGAGATTGTCCGACCGCCAGCCGCCGAACACATTTCCAATATTGAGACGAGAATGGCGCGTTGATGTTCCAAGCTGTCGCGATGGTCACGTGAACCATCCAGCCCGACCTCGCCGACGTAGTTTGTCAGTGGCAGTAGCTTCTCAAAAATACCCAGCTCGCGCTCTCGCTGCACGGCCAACTCTGGATGCAACCCAAGCGCGGTTTGGATGCGGCCATTGGCCGGAGCAAGCTTCTTGGTTCCGTTGAAAGCGCTGGGAGTCGTCGTGACCGAGAGTACATAGACACCCCGCTTGATCGCTTCGGCAGCAACCGCAAAAGGGTCTGCGTACAAGTCGAGATGGCAATGAAGATCAATCAGTGCCATGTGATGCTATTCAAGAAGGCGCTGAGTTCGCCCAATCCCTTCGAAACACCCGCGATGATTTTCTTTCTTCGCGCGGGGTCGCTGGGCAACGGCCCAGCCATGGCGGTCCAACGCGCCATTTCCGCTTTGGAGGCTTTGCTTGCTCTCGCCGCAGCAATGCGTGCTGCCATCACGTCGTCATTCCTCTTCGATTTCGCAAGTTCCGTCTTATACGGTGTCTTGTCGGTTAGCCCAGCGGCATGAAATGCAGCGCGACGAATCAAACACGGTACGCAGCGCCCACATTGGCCATTTAATCTCTTCCCTTTTCCGCAAGAATAGGATGCCGCCGCCAAGGCCTCGATATTCGGGGCTTTGCAACTTTTCAGCATGTCGCCCTTGCTGACGCCTTCAAACGGATTCGTCAGTTTGACGTTGAGGCCGGCTCCACCAATCACGTCTTCGAGTTCTGATAAGAAGTAAGGGTGGGTAGTTCGAGTGCTAAGGGAGCCCATGCGCCGCGAGGTCAAGGGTGGATTGATGGCAATCAGACCGTTCTCGGGGATGAACAACTCTTGAAAACCGTGCGCTTCGGCGGCTGCTACGCCATAGGCAAAAAATATGATCGAACGCGCGCGTGTGGAGCCTTCGTAGGGAGGCTTCCATTTCTCCGATACCTTGCCCTCGAACCGGAAGCCATCGAGCTTAAGCGCTGCCGCCAGATATTTCTGCGGAGTGATTTCCTTAGGCGAGCCTTGGCTCACAAGGAATGGGTTACGCCCGTCGTGCTGCAAACGCAGTGCGCCTAACAGGCTGTCTAACCCACCAGAAAACAGGCACACGCAATCGCGGTCGCTAAGTCGAGGCTGCAACGTCGGCGGTTTCGCGCCTCCGCCTTGCACCGAAATCTGCCAGATGTCCCCAGTCAGAAATCTCAGTGTTGCCGCGAACTTTTGCAAGTGCGGTGTCCAGGGTTTGGGATTGGCCAGCGCAACGTCGAGCGCGATGACACGAGTCCATCCGTCTTCGCCTTCGCTCCTTAGAACGAAGCGGTCGGCGGCAAATACCGCAAGCGCAAGAGACAAGAAGTCCCAGGCGGCTTCAGAAGGCGACTTCGGAAAGTACTTCTGCACGGCGGGAACGAGTTGATGCCCAAGCCCCGGAAGCTGCTCCGTGCCGGAGTGATAAAGTGCGACTCCAAGCGCGGCCTTCTTCTTTGCGGCTTTCGCATCAGCTACGACAGGCGTAGCGATTATGTGTTGTGTTACCATTCCGACGCTTCCTGCATGACGATGGCAACCACTCGTTGAACAATTGCTGCGACCTGGTTTTGGCTTAGCTGCCCGTTTGTCGCTGCAATGCTGGGCGTCGCATGTACATCGGTCACTTCGCGCACGAGGCTTCTAAAATCATTCTCGCGGACAACTGCTTGTGCGGGCGGCACGTTCTCGGCTGCTTGACCTTGTTCGGTCATTACTTGCCGGAATACAAGCTCACCTATGAGAGCTCTTGTCGCGATGACCGTGGCCTCATCGGTAATGGCCTGAGCGTCAAATGGGTCGTTTCCATCGAGCGCCTCGGCGAGTGCTTCTCCAATGGAAGCGCGCAAGAGGTCTTCGTCAAATATTCCCGGGGGGCAGAAGGCGTCTACGATGGCACCTATGGCTTCTGACAACGGCCGTCCAGTAAGTGCGGCGAGATCAAATCCATTCGCAGCAACTGGATTCCCGTGAGCGGCTCCGGAAATGGCCGCGATTACGGCTCCACCAACTCGCGCCGCACGTGCAATACGCCGCGAACTTGCGCCGCCGCTGCCGGTCGAGCCCCTCGCAAAGTGGCCAAGCGCTTTACGCGCATCGCTTTTATCGCCGCTGCCGTAGAACCGCTTCAGTGAACGTCGAAATCCAGAGAGCCTGCGCGGCTCTATGACTTCACTCGGCGGAAGCTGAGGCGGTGCGGCCGGTGGGATAGCAGGTGATTGTAGGGGCGGTTGCTGCGCGGGATTCTGACCATCGGCGGGCGGGTCAGTGTCCGCCCATGACGGTACAAGCGGCTGACCTGGTCGAGCCGGCGGTTTAGACTTCGATGTTCCCATTCCTCCCCCCGTCAGTTATCTAATCAATCAGCTGATTTTGCTTGAGCAAGTACTTCGTTCCTTTCTCTATCTCGCGGACATTTAGCGTTGAGACGTAGGACTTGAGTTCGGCCTTCGCTTCATCGGACTCGCTGGCAAGCACAATCGCTCCGTGAACACCGTCAGGTTTTTTGGACCAATCACGCTCTCGTAGGGTCTTTACCAATTCTGCCATGACGGCAAGACGGTCAGGAGCGCTCAAACCTTGCGCCGCTTTCTTGGCCGCGCCGGAGGTGACGCTCTTCGTGGCGAGCAGCGCCTCCAGAGCTTCGCTTGCCGCTTTGGAAAGGCCTGCAGCCAGTTTCGAAGGAGCCATAACATCGCGGCTAAGGAACAAGGCAGGCCGCAGGTTTTTTGTTTGAGAGAAATGCGGCTCCATTTCTCGCCAGCCCTCGATGAATTCCTCGTGCGCCTTCCACTCGGGAGGAAGTTCGGGGCGGGCCTCTTTGAGGTTCGCGGTCGCGTCGATGTGTTTCGACACGTCGTCTTCCTCCATTACCATTTGATAAAGCTTTTGGGCAGCCTTCGCATCAGCCACGCGCTCGAAGACGGCCAGCTTCGCAAGCGTCGGCAAGTCTACATTCATTCCACGCTTACCAGCGAGTTGCTGTCTGAGTGTAATGGAGTTGAGCAAGCGTTTGACGATGCGAGGATTGCCGCCTATGCGAGGTGCGGTCGCCAAAATCGGCGCAAGTCGATCTGAAACCGAAAGAGCTTCAAGAAGGTTCTTAGGTTCGCCCGCAAGCTTGTTGACCTCTTCCTTGGCGAACGATTTTCCGTCCCAGCCCTTCTGAAGAGCATCCAGTAGGATGGCTTGAACCGCACTCAGCTTGTCCGGCGCGTGCAGGCTAACGAAGAGCGAATACATGTAGGCGCGGAGATCTTCTGCGCTGACTTGCGGCACGCGGAAAGGGACTTGGATGACCTTGTCCAAGTAGTCGGTTACGTGCCGCGAATTGATGTCCTCGAAGTGGCTCCTGACGGAATGCCTAATCATGTCTTCATCAGCGGCAATGATGAAGGCCGTCCCTGGCAGGAACAGGAAGAGGCGGACTGCTTCGAGCGTGCCGATAGCCGCCGTGGGGAGGCAGCGGTCGAGATTGTCGATGAAAAGAACTACGGGACAACCGAAATCCCGCAGAATCTCGCTGAACTCCTCGCGGAACTTCGCAATCTCCTGTGGCGGGGACTTCTCTTCCTTCGGCTTAACAAGGTCTGCCCATCCGGTTGCAACTTCCTTTCGAACTTCCTTGAGCGACTCAGCATCGTAGCTACCGCCGGTGCCCGCCACTAACGAGCCGATCGCGCCGCCCGCCTTCGTGAGAAGGCCTGGAGGAATTCCGAAAGCCATTCCGATTCCGAAGTCAGCCGCCATGCCGAGCGCACGAAAATAGTTTATGCGCTTGGAAAAGTTGCCCACCTTCGCGACAAGAGATTCGTTGCCCTTGGCCGCTTCCAACAAGCTTGCGGCGACAACATCCATCAACGCTGCCTTGGCGTCGTCAAATCCTTGATAGAGCCAAGCGTCGAACTTCACAATGAGGGGAGCAGGCTTCGAAGCCTTCAATTGTGTCTCGGCCAGCGCAAGCACAGTCGACTTGCCCGTACCCCATGTTCCGAACACGCCAATAGATATCGGCAACATTGCGCTGTTGGTCGCGAGCGTTGCGATTTGCTCCGACAGCTCACTAAAGTTCAGAAAATCGTGTTCGCTTTCGCTATCGCGCCACATGAGTCTCTCCCACGGATTGCATCCTACAACCTTTCGGCTCGTCGTTACGAGTCCATTCGGTTGGCTGTGATTGTTCGAGATTTGCCATATTGCTTTACTTAAGCCGGCCCGCCTCAGGAATTTACGGCTAGAATTTCCTGAGCGCGTGCCGGCTCGATCCTATCGACGAAAAGTCGGCTTTCTGGAGCATATTAGCGTGGGATCGCATACGTAAGAGATGGAGATTTAGACGACGGCCCAAATACGCCTCCGAATGTTCCCTTTTGCGTGCGGAACAGACATTTCCTACAAATTCTAAAATGCGGCGCCCCGCCTGCGCGACAGGCCTTCCCCCACGTTCACACACTGTGCGTTTCGCCACGTGCTATACCAGCTGTTCCGCTACCATAGAGATTTGACGACAATACGTTTCATTCCGCTTTCGCCATTCGTTTCTAAGGATTTCTTCGCTGATTAGATCATCATACTTAGCTGATCGAATATTTTCCACGAAATCAGATAAGGATTGCGCCGTCAGACCGTCTGCGCCCGAAATTTGTTGAACAATCGCTCTAGCCTCATCTTCGGCAGTCTCGGGGAGCGTAATGCCAAGATCATGCGGCTCGCACTCTAGGCCAGCCGAGCGCAAGGCGACGGAGAATGCGTTCGTAACTGCGGTTCCGCGCCAAAGGAATAGATGCGTATCTCTGCCCACACTTAGAACCCTGTTGGAATCGAGATCAAATTCTAGATAGGCCGCCCTAGCTTCGGCGAGGAGCCGCATGCCCTCCTTATCAAGGTAGGGTGGGTCATCTATTCCGCATAATACAGCGCGCATTTCTGCAACGAACTCGTCACTTACTGATTCTGAGAATGCGGATTCGAATTTGGGAAGCCGCGCTGACTTGTGAGGCTCAACCTCGAGGACTTTGCCTCTATCGTCCACCGAAACGACGCGCCATCTCCGTCCAGCGAACAGGATGAGGCTGCCGACGCTGATAATATTGCTGAGAGGAAGAGTGCCGAGTACTTCTCCCTTGTAGTTAAGACGCCATTCCTGGTCCGTTGGAAAAATTGCATAGAAGCTACGACTATCGACAATCTTTTCTCCTAGCTCGCCCAGCATGACAGCGCCGTCGGGCGCTTGCTCGATGAGCTTAACATCCGGATGAGCCATATGGCGCAATAGCCGCGCATAATCCTGAGTGGAAAAAGATGATAAGGGCCCTGCGCCACAAATCGCTTTGTATAGCCGGTCGGCGCGCTCGCCGCCCCGTTCGGTTATGACCGAAAGCGTTTGGTGGAGAATTACAGTTGCAGTCGAACCATCGACAACATTTGGCTCCAACTGGTCTCGAATGAGCAAACGAACTGCAGCGACCGCCCGCACGATCTCAAGCCGCAACTGGTCAATAGGGTCATCGCCCTTGCGGGCGAACCTCTCACTGGCGTAGATCCGAAGTATTGACGGTGATCCCTCACGACGGCCGCTCCGGCCCAGGCGTTGTTTCAACGAGCTAATTGATCTCGGTGCACCATATTGCGCTACGCTTTTTACTGATCCCAAATCGACCCCTAGCTCCAGCGTGGAAGTCGCCACCGCGGTCGTCGGCAAGTCGCCTTTGCGGAGACGTACCTCCAAATCCTCGCGAAGCCCTTTCGAGATGCTGCCATGATGTGCGAAGAATTCATTCGGCACTCCCGCGTCGTCCGATAGTTGACGCAGGCGATCGGCCAGCACCTCCACGTCAACGCGACGCCCGCCGAAGACAAGATTGTTTTCCCCGCGAAGGCGTTCGAACATGTGCGCCGCAATCTTTGCAATTGCCGATTGCTTGTCGTCGTCCAAATCCATCTCTGCGGCGGAAGAAGAAGGCGGCGGTTCTTCATAGCCCCTGATCTGCAGTTGCAACTCGCGCCTTTCAGTCGATGATTCGAGTACAAAAACAGCTTCCGGATGCTGCCAATTCATCCATCGAGCGGCAGCGGATAGATCGCCGATGGTCGCTGACAGGCCAATGCGACGCGGCCTCGATTGGTTTAGCTCGTTTATGCGCGTAAGCAGGCTCGACAGATGAAGCCCTCGCGGTCCCTGCAGAAATGCATGTAGTTCATCGATGACCACAAACCTCAAATTGCTAAAAAGTTTTTGTGCGGCCGCGGGTTTGCGTACTAACAGCGCTTCAATCGATTCCGGGGTTATGATCGTGACGCCCCGCGGCTCTTTGATTGTCCTTTGCTTGGCGCTCTGGGGGGCGTCTCCATGCCAGCGAACGACGGGGATTTCCAGCCGCTCACATAGCAAATCCAACCGTTGAAACTGGTCGTTGATCAGCGCCTTCAAAGGACTAACACACAAAACGGAAAGTCCGGCCGCATGCTCGTTCTTGATCGCGGTCAGGATCGGTAGAAACGCCGCTTCAGTTTTTCCCGCCGCAGTGGAGGCCGAAATCAGGACATCCCCTTCCCCGTCAAGGATGGCGGGAATTGCGCGATCTTGGATATCGCGAAGCGCTTGCCACTTCTTCTCCCAGATCCATCGCTGGACCTCCGGATGCAGCCGGTCGAACGCCTTAGAGGGTGATGGTGGTGAGATCATCGTCGCTATTCGGCGCGGTCTCATCCGCCCGTTCCTCCTCTTCATCGGGAGCGATTTCTGTAGCGCCGAGCAGCGCCCGCCATTCCGTCTGCGGATTTTGCTCTAAAACCGCAAGCAGGTGAACGAAGGCCTTTATCGTATTCCGAGGCGTTCTGAAGTAGGCCTCTCCCACATGCTGGCTGCAATGCGCCATGAAAGCCTCAAGCGCCTCATCTGGCACAAGGTATGCCTCTACGTTGCCGCCCGAATAGACGTGCCTGAGATTCTGGAGCAGCACATAGAGTTCTTCGGGCGTGAGACTTTGGAGCCGCATGATCGGTCCGGTCATATCTACAAGCCCATCTACGGCGAACGAATTCTCCGACAGCCTAGATTGCAATGCTTCATAGCTGTAAAGTCCGCGCCGCGGATCCATCAAAAATTCAGGCGTGCCGCCGAATATAAAACCAATGCCGCCGACGTTTCCCTGAAGGACATCGTTCAACATTCTGAGGATTTGCTCGTAGTTCTGCTTTCTTGCTTGCGCACTTTGGAGTTTGTAGAGATTGACCATCTCATCGAATACGATGAGTAATCCGCCATATCCTGCAAGTCTCACAAACTCAGAGAGGAGCTTTAAGCCGTCATAGATCGATGCGTCGTCTATGATAGTCCTGACACCGACAGCCTGGCGTGCTTCTGTTTTCGTTGAAAACTCACCCCGCAGCCACCTCAGGGCACCGGCCTTCAGCACTTCATCGCCGGTCTCGCTGCCCCGCCAATAGGCTTTAACGACGGTTGAAAAATCATATCCGCCCACAAGTTCCCGCAACGCCGCCAGCCTTTCATCTATTACTGTTTCGATTGGCTTTTGTCGCATTTCGCCCTGTCGTACGCATTCCGTAACAAAGCGTTCGAGGATATTCTGCAGCGCTCCTCCATCCGGATTAGTACGGGTCGAAAGGTTTTTGACTGCCTCCGCATAGAGCGTTCTCGCCTGCCCGCCGGTCGCATGAAGGCGCCTATCAGGCGCGAGGTCCGCATGGGCGGTAACCAGCTTCTTTTCGAGCGCAATCAAACGCACCAGGTTTGAAAAGAATGTCTTACCGGCGCCGTATTCGCCGATAATGAATCGCACAGCGGACCCGTCGTCAGCAATTCGGTCTATATCGCGCACCAGCGCATTTAGCTCCGCAGCTCGCCCGACCTGAATGTGTTGAAGCCCGATACGTGGCACAACGCCGGCTGCTAACGCTTGAACTATCGTGTCCCTTTCTCGTGTGCGGATTTTTGGAGACTTGACCATCATCTTTTCTCCAGCGTTTGAATTTCCTCAAAGAGGTCGCTCACAATGCAAATATTATCTTCTGCATCGAGAACCGGCTCGCCAATAACGTCAAAGCCCCATTCATTGATGGTCTCCATCGCACCATCTGGGAGCAATTGCAGCCGCCTCGCTTCGCTCTCAAAGGAGGGGCGCGACAGTTCGCCATTCGCAAGCAGAAAACTCAATAGTTCGCCATGCTGCTGATCCAATCCTTCAAATCGCAACGACATGTTGTCTGCAACTTTCGAGGGCGGCTGCACGAATTCCTCGTCTTCACTGGCGAATATCTCACTGAGAAGCCCAGCGACTTTCGCAGTTTCTTTGGTGATGCGCTCAATCTTCTTGCGATCGATTGACGTCGCTTTCTCCGCCGCCATTCCGGGTGACGGAGGCACGGACGTACCGGATTCGGGAATCGCCGGCCTGACAGCAATCGGCTCATCGGAACCAGCAGCGCCTCGATGCAACGCAGCGTAAGCGTCTTCCGCCGGGAAGCCGAGGGAACGAAAGAGTTGCTCGATATATTTCACTTCGGCGGCCTCAACCCGGCCGTCGGCAAGCACCGCGTCAATTGCTGATCTTGCAATCGTCTTTCTGGTGTTTTCGTCAGCCTTGGACAATTTCCGTAAAATCGTCTGGTGACGCGGCGCATTGCGGCATAGAGCTTTTGCATAAGCAAAAAGGCGCTGGCGCTCGTCAACGGAAAGACCCGGCACGGACAAGATTTCCAACTTTATGTGCTCAATCTCTTCCGGGGCGATCTCGCCATCTGCTCCAGCCGCAAGCGCGCAGATTTCCGTTATCGTTTTCGCGGCGCGATAGGGATCGCTGTCAGCGTCAATAACCCCGCCTTTAGCTTCAAATAGAACAATTATGTCATCAGGGCCCGGCGGCATGCTTCCTAAGCGCCGATCAGGTTCGAAACCCAATCCAAGCTTATCAAGCACGGCGCCCAATTTGTTCAGCGTTGTTGCAGGAATTTTGCCGGTTGTCGGAATATCCAGGTTAATCGCCTCCAGCAAAGATTTTACCGGCATCCAGCCCGATTTCATTTCAGACAGGCACGCTGCAATTACAGTGGCGATTTCCTTCAGAGGATTGGCTGTTGGCGCATCCATAAGGTCCGCCGGAAGTAACGCTGCAGCGTCAATCGATCCTTTTGCTTCTGGCGAACGCCCAAGCAAGCGGCTGTAAGCATCAAGTTCGCTGGTGCACTCAGCAAGAAGTCCATACAACTTGTTCACCGGTGCCGTCAGCGCCCCTATATCCGGCAGATCATCGCCTTTCCCCGAAATGGATGCGTCAAAACGGCCGCTCGCAGCCCGATATTCCAGGGACAACTTCCTTTTAGGAGGCTTGACATTCATGCCTTTTGGAAACCGTTTGCTAAACCTAATATTCCAAAGCGCACGCAGCTCTTCGAAACATCGGATGGCAGGCGTCCGAAATTGTACGGCCGGCGAAGAGGCCATCCAGAGCAAGGCGTCATCGGCGTCGAGGTTCTCGCCATCCAGTATCTTTCGGCCGAGATATGCTCGGACACCATACGGCATCTCGAAAAGTGAAGAGCTTGGCGGTTCGACCGGAGGTCTTTGGTCAAGCTTTGTCGTCAAAAATCCCGCCGCATCGAGCATGCGCTCAGCATAGCCGCGGAAGGAATTATTGCCGCCGTAAATTGAAATAAGGCGCTTTACTTCGGCGAGAATTTCATTGGTCTCCGCCTCTGCCTGTTCAAAGAACAGCCGGTATTCGAGGCCGTAGAAGTACAAGAATACGTAGCCGACGCCAATTTCAGGATCGTCGCGCCCGTTGGCCAACCATTCGAGATAAGTTCGCCGAGCCCGCGGCTCAATCTCTGAATAGGATGGCCAATACGGCATCGAGTCACCGCTGGGATCACGTGCGGCGCCAGAAGCTGACAAGGACGGATTGATCAGCGCGTTTTGAGGGCGGTCTGAATCGCCCGCGCGATTGCGTTCGCCCACATAGATCATTCCTCCGTCTATTCTGACACCCTGGATGATGACGGTTTCACCTTTCGGCACCCATTCCATGGGACGTCCCTTTAAAGCGGACTTCAAGGGCGGCGTTTGTCCAGAGGGTCGAGCCGGCGCAATCTTAGGCGATGATTCAGCTCCCAACACTCTCTGTGAAGCCGCCGCCTTTTTTCGGCTGTTGTAGAATACGAACAACGCCACTCCGGCTATGATTAATAGCCACCACATCGAAGCTCTCCCCCAATATCCAGCGCTATTTGCCCAATCACGATCCTGTTAGAATTGCACAACATTTTGTTCAATCGAGAAAGACTTTTATTTGCTGAATATCTATTTCCGCCCAATCAAGTGAACAATAATCATGATATCCGCCACACATCCCCATTCGCCTCGTCGCGAACGAGATCGATTGTATCCCCATCAAAATGATAGGCGAGATGCCGCCCCTGCACCGGCAGGCCGACGGATATCGGCCAGAAGGCGGCCAGACATTCGCCGCCTGCATCGCGAACGCTCGGGTATGAAACGCCGTTCGATCCTGACGTTCGTAAAGATCGAGCCAGTTCCTGAGACGCATCGTAACTGTCGGGGTCAAGACACTCTTCAATCGCCGCCTCGCTTCTTAAATCATGAAACTCATTGTCGATCGCACCGACAAGTTCTCGCATTTGCGCGAGCCAGCCGGGCGCTTCATCGGTCGCCTTGAAGAATAACCCCTTGTGATAAGCGGTTTCAGCGACGGCGGTTTCGAATGTTCGAGCCGCGTAATAGGCGCCGAAGGTCCCGTCATTGAACCGCCCTGGTCGATCCGGACTGATGTGAACAAACGGCGCCATCACATAACTTGCGCCGGCGCCGGCAACGCGCCGCTCAGGCGGCACGAGATCGAGCCGGCCGATGCTTTCATTGATGCGCGGATTGGTGCGCGCTTCGGCGGCGGCGAGCAATTCCCAGTCGCGCGGGTCGGCGATGTCTTCAAAAAGATCGACAGGCGGATAGCGCGACGAAATTATTCGCCGCGCATCCGGCCAGTTGATTTGCGTGACCGGCGGCGCAGTTCTCATCCGCGCGCCGCGTCCAGATAATGCCGGACGCGGAATAGATCGGTGAGATAGCCGCCGAGCATGATGTCGAGGGCGCTCTGCCCGCCAAAGGCGAGATTGGGCTTCTTCACCCATTCATAGACCCGCGCCTTTTCGGTGAAGAGAATGCGCATGGCCTTGTGGATGCCCATCAGGACCGAAAGGCGGGTTTTCTGGTCGACGGTGAGGCGGCCGATTTCGTCATCCTTCCAGCGCGCATAGGTGCGTTTGGAAACGCCGCCGAGAAGGATGCAGGCCTCCGCGTCCGTAATCCCCCAGTGCCGGAACAGATTGACCGCAGCGCGGGCCATCGCCTCGCCTTCGGCGTCGGTAATGACGGCGACCGCCTCAGGGACGGCGGCTTTTTCCACCAATTGCAGGGACATGATCGGCTCCATTCGTCGCCTCCTCATATAGGCCGATAAATGCCATTTGGCAATATTTATCGTTATGATCGCCAAATGACATATATCAAAAACTCCCGCTAAAGCGCTGGTCCGCCTCGGGTTTTTCCGAAATCCCAGGTAATTCCCCCCCGGCGCATGACCCCGGAAACCACAAGACCGCGACGGGCTTCGAGCGCTTCCCGCCAGGGAACGAGCGAGAACTCTTTCGACCTCTCGACCACGGCAAAGCGCCCTGCCGGCAGATCAACGGATCGCCGGTAAATCCCCGCCAACCGCTCGCCTTCAACCGGCTGGTCAAAGGCCTTGCCGAAGCGCTTGGACAGGCGCGCGCATTCTTCATTGATGGCGTCGCGCTCCATGAGAGCAAGGCGCTTGTCATCAATGACAAGCTTATCGCCCTCTTCGCTGGCGAGCCCTTGCGCCAATAGCCAACGACGTCGCGTCGCCATCGCGCCCCGAAACTCTTCGCCGAATCCGGCGCGCACGGTTTCGAATTCGCGTCGTTTTTCGAGGGCGTCGTCCAGCATGGTCCGCGCCGGCGCTTCGCCGAGCGTCTCTAACGAAGCCCAGGACAGCACTCTGACATTCGCCGCCGCCTTGCCGCCCTCGAAGTCTGCGGCGCGTTTCAAATAGTCCTGCGGGATACGCCAGCTTCCATCCTGATCTCTCTCGACAATGCCGGCGCGCCGCAAAGCTTCAAGACGCCTTTTATGCGTCAGTCGATATTCAGGCGTAGAACGCGGATCCGAAGCCTCATGCAATTCATTCGAATAAACGCCGTCGTTTTTATCAGCGATGGCGGCGATGGTGAGATCCGATTTGCGGGCGCTCCCCTCGCCTTTCGAGACCTCAATCACAGCGCCGTCGGGCGGCATGGCGCCGGGCCTTAAATCGATCTCAACATGCCATTGATGACCGTCGGCGCTGTCGATAGCGAGCAAGCGCCGCTCATGAGTGTCATCGGCGGCGCCCGAACCCATGACGCGCCCGAATATTTTTGGGGGCGCGCCTCCGTCCGCAAAGTCTCGCAAATTGTGCACTGACAGCCGGTCGCCGACGGCATGCTCCATCGAGCGGATGATGTCGCCGCGCTTACCCGCGGCGCGCAAGGTCTCCTCCATCGCCGGCGACAGGCGCCAGCCCTCCCGTTTGCGAGATGCGAGTCCCATGTTTTCGAGGGTTCGAAGGCGCGCCATGAACAGCCTCGACCGGAACCGGTCGTAGACACTCTTCGGCCGGTCAAGTTCGACGACGCCATCCGTCGCCAATTCCTGGAGCTCTCGATCGATCGAGGTGAAGCGCTCTTTTACTGCCTCGCGCATGCGGGCGTTCGCTATGTCGAGATCGCGCCGCTCGCCCAATTCGAGCGTCGCCAATTCCTCAGCCCGACGCCGGAACCCGTGGGTGATGTAATTGCGGGCGATGACGAGGTCCTTGCCGTCGTCGGCGCGGCCTCTCAGCACGATATGGACATGCGGATGATCTGTGTCGTGGTGATTGACGGCGACCCATTGGAGCCTGGTCCCGAGATCGCGCTCCGCCGCCGCCATGACGTCTCGGGTGAATTTATTGAGATCTTCGAGCTCGCCCGCCTCTTCCGGCGACAGGATGATCCGGAACTGGTGGCGATCGGCTTTCCCCTCTTCAAGGAACGCCTCGCCGTCGACGATGTCACGCTCCGGTCCGTAAAGCTTGCCCGGCGTACCGTCTTTTTCGGCGCCGTCGCGCTGGATGTATTTCAAATGCGCGCGCGCTTTCGGCAGGCCGTTCTTGCCGAGCCGCACCGACCGGATTTTGACCGCGACGCGACGAGAGCGGAACTTCGCGAAGGGAGACCCGCGCATCTTGAGGCTGGCGCCAACGCCGGCGCCGCGCCCGATCCGCGCGCCTGAAAAATTCGCGGCTGATCGTTTTGCGAAGGCGCCAGGCCGCGCCTTCTCCATGCGGGCGTAGAGTTTGCCAAGATAGCGTTTCGCGGCGCGCCCGCCTGACGCGCGAATTCTGCCCAATCTCGGGCGGAAATCTTCGTCAGCGCTCATGATTTAGCACGGCGCCAATTGGCGCCATTCACATCATCGATGGCGCCATCAAAAGTGACGTGCAGACCGGCTTTGCGCGCTCCTTGGCGCCAAAGCTTTAATCTTGCCCTCCCGGAAAATTCTCCTCTCCGTTCCCTGATCATCATGACGCG
>CALAZI010000234.1 GCA_937895955.1 uncultured Alphaproteobacteria bacterium
GCGCGCGTCATCGAATTGTCGCGCCGGGCGCGCGGCTTTCCGCTCTGGGCGCTCCTCCAGACGCTCGGCCGGTCGGGCGTTATTGAGATGATCGAACGCCATTGCGCCTGCGCGCGCCATTGCGCCGACCTTCTCCGCGGCGATCCGCGCATTCATGTCATGAACGACGTCGTCATCAATCAAGTCGCGCTCGCCTTCGGACCGCCGGGCGAAGAAGGCGACGCGCTCACCGCCGCCGTCATCGCCGGCGTTCAGGCGGAAAATCTCAGCTATGTCGGCGGGGCCGAGTGGAAGGGTCGGCGCATCCTGCGCGTCTCCGTCTCCTCAAACCTCACCGACAAAAGCCATATGGAAACGCTCGCCGGCTCGATCCGGCGCGCGCTGGACCGCGGCGCAAGCTAACCGCCCCGTCTCTCACCCCCTGAGAGCGGCGCGCACCGCCAAGAAAAGCGCCGGCGTGTTACTTTATATCTAAAATATTTTCCTTGACCGAATTTATTTTATATCTAAAATAACTGGCGCGAACGGAGGTCTCCATGACGGCAAAAGGGCGGCGCGCGCTCGTCACCGGCGGCGGATCCGGCATCGGCCTCGCCATCGCCAAAGCGATGAAAACCGCCGGCTATGACGTCGCAATCGCCGGGCGCGATGAAACGAAGCTGAAAGAAGCCGGCCTTCCCTGGTTCGCCGTCGACGTGACGGATGAGGCGTCGATCGCCGCCTTGGCGGCGAAAGCGGGACCGGTCGATATTTTCATCGCCAACGCCGGCGCGGCGCCGACAGCCGCGACGCTCAAGACATCGCGCGCGATGTGGGATCAGGCGCTCGCCGTCAACCTCACCAGCGTCTTTTCTTCAGCGCAGGCCTTCGCGCCGCCGATGATCGAACGCGGCTGGGGCCGTTTCATCGCCATCGCTTCAACCGCCTCCTTTCGCGCCTATCCCTATACCGGCGCCTATGCGGCGGCGAAACACGGCGTCCTCGGCTGGATTAAAAGCCTCGCGCTTGAGCACGCGAAATCAGGCGTCACGTTCAACGCCGTTTGTCCCGGCTTCACCGACACGCCGCTTCTCGCCGGCGCCGTCGATCGTCTGGCGGCGAAATCAGGCGGCGATATCGACGCCGCCAAACGCGCGCTCGCAAAAGACAATCCGATGGGGCGCCTCGTCGCGCCCGAAGAAGTCGCCGCCGCCGTTCTCTATCTTGCGAGCGATGCGGCCGCTTCCGTCAACGGCCAGTCGATCATCATCGACGGCGGAGAGTTGATCGCATGAGCGATGATCGCGAAGCGGTGCGCGCCTGGCTGTCGCTGCTCGCCGCATCGCGCGGGCTCGAAAAGGCCGTCGATGCGGGACTTCGCACCCGCTTCGGCCATTCGATCTCGCGCTTCGACGTGCTCTCAGCGCTCGACCGCGCCGGCGCCCAGGGGCTTCGCGCCGGCGCCTTGACCGAAAAGCTGATGGTCTCCGACGGCGCGACGACGCAGGTGACGGCGCCGCTCATTCGCGAAGGGCTCGTCAAACGCGCCGCCGATCCGAATGACGGGCGCGTCGCGATATTTTCCCTGACGAGAAAGGGTGAGAAAATTTTCGCCGACATGGCCGCCGAGCATCGCCAATGGATCGATGAAGCCTTCGCCGCGCTGACGCCGGCGCAGATGAAAACATTGCGCCGCCTGCTGGCCGAGATCGATCCCGCCAAAATCGCCCGTTCACGGAAGGACGCCGCATGAACCCCGAAAGCTACAAGCCGAAACATTTCAAATGGGTCTTCAGGGACGGCGTCGCGCGCGTCTCGCTCGACCGACCGGAACGCAAGAACCCCCTCACCTTCGAGTCTTACGCCGAACTGCGCGACATGTTTCGCGAGCTTGTCTATCAGAAAGACGTGCATGTCGTCGTTTTCGGCGGCGAAGGCGACAATTTCTGCTCCGGCGGCGACGTCCATGACATTATCGGGCCGCTCACCAAGATGGGCATGCCGGAATTATTGAATTTCACACGCATGACCGGCGATCTCGTCAAAGCGATGCGCGGCTGTCCGCAGCCGATCATCGCCGCTATCGACGGCGTTTCGGTCGGCGCCGGCGCCATCATTTCGATGAGTTCCGACATCCGCTACGCGACGCCGGAAGCGAAGACCGCGTTTCTTTTCAACCGCGTCGGCCTTGCGGGATGCGACATGGGCGCCTGCGCGATCCTGCCGCGCATAATCGGTCAGGGGCGCGCGTCGGAGCTTCTCTTTTTCGGGCGCACGATGACGGCGCAAGAAGGTCTCGCCTGGGGATTTTTCAATGAGCTCATCCCCGCCGACAAGCTCGATGATCACGCAATGGCGATGGCGAAGAGGCTGGCTGCTGGCCCGACCTTCGCCAACGGGATCACCAAGAACCAGCTCAACATGGAATGGGATATGAGCCTCGACACGGCGATCGAGGCTGAAGCGCAGGCGCAGGCGATCTGCATGAAGACGAACGATTTCAAGCGCGCCTATGACGCCTTTGTCGCGAAAGAAAAACCCGTATTCGAGGGCGACTGAGATGGCGGATCGCAGCTTCCTCGACTGGCCGTTTTTCGATGCCGCTCACAAGGGTCTCGCCTTGCGGCTCGACGATTGGGCGGCGGCCAATTTGCCGGCCATCGTCGACGCGCCGGGCGCCCATGACGATGTCGATGCGACATGCCGCGCGCTCGTCAAGGCGCTGGGAAGAGACGGCTGGCTGAAATATTGCGTGCCGCAGGAATTCGGCGGCGCGTTGAAGGCGCTCGACGTTCGTTCCCTGTCGATCATTCGCGAAACGCTGGCGCGCCATTCGGGCCTTGCTGATTTCGCCTTCGCGATGCAGGGCCTTGGTTCAGGCGCGATCTCAACCTTCGGATCGGACGCGCTCAAGAAAAAATATCTTCCCGCTGTCGCTTCGGGCGAGAAAATCGCCGCCTTCGCGCTTTCGGAAGAAAACGCCGGCTCCGATGTCGCCGCCATGACGACATCGCTTAAAAAGACGCCGACAGGCTATGCGGCGAACGGCGAAAAAACCTGGATTTCAAACGGCGGCATCGCCGATTTCTACACTCTGTTCGCGCGCACCGGTGAAGGAACGAAGGGCGTTTCAGCCGTCGTTCTTGACGCCGACATCAGCGGCTTTTCCGTTGCGGAGCGGATCGACGTGATCGCGCCGCATCCGCTCGGAAGGCTTCGCTTCAAGGATTGCGCCGTGCCGGCCGGGCATCTCATCGGCGCGGAAGGCGACGGGCTCAAAATCGCGCTCGGCACGCTCGACATATTCAGGACGACGGTCGGCGCCGCCGCGTTGGGTTTCGCCCGCCGCGCTCTTGACGAAGCGACCGCGCGCGCATCAACGCGCATAATGTTCGGGGCGACGCTCGCCGACCAGCCGATCGCGCAAGGGTTGCTCGCCGAAATGGCGCTTGATATCGACGCCGCCGCCCTCCTCATCTACCGCTCAGCCTGGACGAAGGACGTCAGGAAAACGCGCGTCACGCGCGAAGCCGCAATGGCGAAACTCTACGCAACGGACCAGGCGCAGGCCGTCATCGACAAGGCGCTGCAACTTCATGGCGGCCTCGGAGTCAAAAAAGGCTCGAAGGTCGAGGAGCTTTACCGCGAAATTCGGGCGCTCCGCATTTATGAAGGCGCATCGGAGGTGCAGAAAATCGTCATCGCGCGCCAGCATCTTCAAAATTTCATCGGAGGGGCCGAATGACGCGCGAAATCTTGCAACCTGACGGCTGGCCGCGTCCGAAAGGCTACGCCAATGGTATCGCCGCGACGGGCCGTATGGTATTCACCGCCGGCGTCGTCGGCTGGAACGAGGAAGAAAAATTCGTCGCAAAGGATATGGCGGGGCAATTCCGTCAGGCGCTCATCAATACGCGCGCGATCCTCGCCGAAGGAGGCTCCGAGCCTTCCGATATCGTCCGCATGACCTGTTACGTCACGGACAAAAAGGAATATCTCGCGAGCGCAAAGGAAATCGGCGCCGCGTGGCGCGATATTCTCGGCAAGGTCTTTCCCTGCATGGCGCTGGTGCAGGTCGTCGCCCTTGTCGAGGACGAGGCGAAAATCGAAATTGAAACGACGGCGGTGATATCATGAAAATCACGGTGATTGGCGGCGGCCCGGGCGGTCTTTATTTCGCGCTCTTGACGAAAAAGCGAATGAAGGACGCGGTCATCGACATCTATGAACAAAACCGCGCCGACGACACGTTCGGCTTCGGCGTCGTTTTTTCCGACGAAACACTCGACGAATTTTTAAGCCGCGATCCGAAATCCTATGAAATGATCAAGGATCATTTCGCCTATTGGCAGGATATCGTCATCGAGCATGAAGGCGCGCGCACCGTCGTCGGCGGCAACGGTTTCGCCGGCTGCTCAAGAAAGACGCTGCTCGAACTTCTGCAGAAGCGCTGCCGCGACGAAGGCGTCAATCTTCATTTTGAGACGCATATCGACCCCGCGACATTCGAAAAGCGTTTCGCCGACAGCGACCTCATCCTCGTCGCCGACGGGGTGAACAGCCAGATTCGCAAAAAATACGAGAGCGAATTCGGCGTCACGCTTGAAAACAAGCGCAACAAGTTCACCTGGATGGGCTCAACGCGCCCGCTTGACGCCTTCACCTTCTTCTTCCGCAAGACCGACAACGGACATTTCTGCGCGCACACCTATCAATATGAGCAAGGCGCCTCGACCTGGGTCATCGAAACAACGCCGGAAACCTGGGACGCCTACGGCTTTGAGGGGATGAGCGATGAAGAAAGCGCCGCAACGCTTGAAGAAGTCTTCGCCGAAGAGTTGGCCGGCCACAAATTGCAGACGAACCGCTCGATCTGGCGGAATTTTCCGAAAATCCAGTGCGCCAAATGGAGCGTCGGCAACATCGTCATCCTCGGCGACTGCAAGGCGACGGCGCATTGGTCGATCGGCTCGGGCACCAAGCTCGCGATGGAATGCGCAATTTCCCTTTCGGACGCCGTCGTCGAAAACGCGCCGAATGTTTCGACCGCCCTCGCCCAATATGAAAAGGAGCGACGCACGCCGGTCGAGGTGACGCAACATAACGCCGAAGTCTCCCTGAAATGGTTCGAAGACATGCCGATGCATTGGGAGAAGGAGCGCTATGAATTCGCCTTCTCGCTGATGTCGCGCGCAAAAGCGCTCACCTGGGACAATATCAAGCTGCGCGACGCCGCTTTCCTTGAGAAAGTCGAGGCGGAATTTTACGGCCGCTACGCCCGCGAAACCGGCCGCGATGTCGCGCGCGAAAAGCCGACGCCGATGTTCACGCCGTTTTCCTTGCGCGGTCTCACCATCCCCAATCGCGTCGCCATGGCGCCGATGGCGCAATATTCGGCCGTCGACGGCGATCTCACCGATTGGCACTTTTCACATTACGCCGCGCGCGCTTTCGGCGGCGCGGGGCTCATCTTCACTGAAATGACCTGCCCGACGCCGGATGCCCGCATCACGACCGCCTGCACAGGCCTCTGGTCCGACAAGCAGGAAGCGGACTGGAAACGGCTTGTCGATTTCATTCACAATTCGACGCCGACAAAGATCGCGCTGCAGCTCGGCCACGCCGGCCGTAAGGGTTCGACCAAAACGCCGGCTGAGGGCATGGACATGCCGATGGCGTCAGGCAATTGGCCGCTCTGGTCGGCGTCGCCCATTCCCTATATCGAGGGCGTTTCCGCAACGCCCTCTGAAATCACCCGCGCCGAGATGGACAAGGTGCGCGACGCCTTTGTCGCCTCAGCGAGACGCGGCGCGCGCGCCGGGTTCGATATGCTCGAACTTCACTGCGCGCATGGCTATCTGCTGGCGAGCTTCCTCTCGCCGCTGACGAACCAACGCACGGATGAATATGGCGGAGACGCGAAAGCGCGCGTCAAATTTCCGCTTGAAGTGTTCGAGGCGATCCGGGCGGTCTGGCCGAAAGAACGGCCGATATCGGTCCGCCTGTCCTGTTCCGACTGGGCCCCGGACGGCGTCACGCTCGATGACATCCGCATCTACGCCGAAGCTTTCAAGGCCGCGGGCGCCGACATCATTCATTGTTCGTCGGGTGAAACGGTCAAATGGCAAAAGCCCGTCTTCGGCCGCATGTGGCAGACGCCATTCGCCGAGTTCGTGAATCATACGGTCGGCATCCCGACCATCGCCGTCGGCGACATCACGTTGCCGGAACAGGTCAACATGATTGTCGCCGCCGCGCGCGCCGACATGTGTGCGCTCGCGCGCCCGCATCTCAACAACCCGTTCTTCACGCGCCAGGCCGCCGGCCATTACGGCGTCAGGAACGTCGCCGGCGTTCCGATGGGTTGGCCGGGGCAATTGAAGTCCGGCGAATACCAGCTCTATCGCGAGGCGGAAAA
>CALAZI010000235.1 GCA_937895955.1 uncultured Alphaproteobacteria bacterium
TAGGAAAGAATGTCGACGTCGGCGCCGCCGTCAAGCGTATCAGCGCCGGCGCCGCCCTTAATGAAGTCGTCGCCGCCAGCGCCCTTAAGCACATTATCGCCGCTTGTTCCCGTGACCGAGTCGTTACCACTCCCCATGAGGGCGTTCTCAAAATTGCTGATCGAGTCGATAGCGATTCCGCTCGCTTCCGTCGTATTCGTTGAGAGATCGACGAGCCAGCTTTCTGACGAATAGGTGAAGTCAACGAAGTCGTTTCCGCTTCCGCCATCCATCGTATCATCGCCGAAGCCGCCTTGAATGAAGTCGTCGCCGCTGCCTCCGAGAATTGAATCAGCGCCGCCGCCGCCGAAAATCGTATCATCGCCGCCAAGGCCCTTGAGCGTATCGGCGAAGCCGCTCCCGGTAATGCTGTCGTGTGATCCCTCCACCAATGCATTGATGAAATCGAGCGCATTCCCCGTAGCGCCGCTATTCGTCATTGTGGCGAGATCGCCGGAAAAACCGGAGAAGACGACATCCGGATTCAAGAAATCGTCATTGTCGAAATCGATTTGGCCGCTGGTGACCGTGCCGCCGGTCGGCGTTGCCCCGCCGGTAAAGCCCGCGCCGAACAGATCTATGTCGTGGCCGTTGTCAGTCAGGTAAGAATAAGTCGTTGCAGATGAGGATTGATAAGAATTGAAATCAACCTCCGGTATTGAAAGCATGCTGAACCCGTGGGTTGCAGCAGAAGCGTCTAACGTAGTCATGTCTCCCTCACTTTCATCGCCAACGAATCCATCGCCGGCAGTTTCGATTTGAACGGCGGCCGACTAATTGCACTGGCGGTCGCCTGTTGTCCGTTTGCGGACGAAATCGACTTCGCGGCCAAATGCGGCTGAAAAGCGTCCGGCGCTGGACCTAATCTTGGAAACGCCCCCCAACTGTGACTTGCATCACCGCCGACGACAGATCAGCGCCGCTGACGGAAAAAGCGATCGCTTTCGCGCGCCAATATCGGGCGAATTTTCACCGACGCCAGCGATTTAGGAATGCAGGGATCGGCGTGCGGACAATCCCCGGTTGTCGCCGATCTAACGCTCAAGTTGATTTGTCGACATGAGAGGCCATCGCCTCGGTTGTGCCGAGTCGAAGCGGGCGAACGCGGCCATCCTCGTAGAACCGCTTGGCGTAGGCGGCTTTCAGCCCGAGCCCGCGCCGACGCAGTTCCCGCCGAATGAACATGTTGACGGCGTCATTATCGGCGGCCCAGGCGTTGATCACCATGCAGTCGCCGGTGCGGCAATCCTTCGAATCGATATCGCCGCCGCCGGACGCCCATGCCTTGGCGCGCGCTTCGTCGGCGAGCGCCCAGCCGGCGAACCCAACCACTTTGTCCGCGTCAACGACCAGAAAATAATGGCCCCGATTGATCTGCCCGATCATCGTCCTCATCCAGGCGCCGAAAAGCAGTTTGGCGAAACTCGGCTTGTGCATGAGATAGGTGGAAATCCGGCCGAGCGCCGCATAGGGGTTGCGATCCTGAACCGCTTTCAACCCGGCGTCGCCGCCGGCGGGGTCATCGTGGCCATCTACCATTCCTACGCTCTCCTCGCGGCGGCGGCCGGTTTTCGCACAAGGAACGCTTGGATGCGAGGCAAGCGCGGCTGATCAGACGCGGGCCCGACAAAGGCGGCAAACGCCCCCTAGGCGGACGCCTGGGCGGCTTTGTGAAAATCCAGCGCCTCTTCGACATCGCCGAAAAAGGCGACACGCCCCTTCAGCAGGACCATTCCCTTGTTGCACATCCGCTTTTGCAAGGATGAGGAATGGCTGGCGAAAGCGAATATGCCGGTCCGATCAATTAGGTTGACCAACCGGTCGCGCGCCTTGGTCTGAAAAGCCTCGTCGCCAGCCGACAACCACTCATCGAGGATCAAAATATCGGGGTTGAAAGCGGTTGCGACCGAAAAAGCGAGCCGCAGCCGCATGCCAGCCGAATAAGTCCTGATCGGCAAGGCCAGATAGTCGTCCAATCCGGAGAAGGCGACGATCTCATCAAAGCTCGCTGCGATCTCGTCTTCCGAACACCCCATATAGCGGGCGCGGATGCGTATGTTGTCATAGCCGGAAGCGTAGGAATCGAGCCCCAGATGAATCGACATCAAGGCGGAGACGCGGCCCGAAATCGCGATGCGCCCGGAAGTCGGCGGGAGAATTCCGGCCAGAACGCGCAACAGGGTCGTCTTGCCGGCGCCGTTATGGCCGATAAGGCCGAGCCGGTCGCCGTCCCGCAAATCGAAACTCACGCCGTCAATGGCGGTGACGCCGATCCGTCCCTGATTTCGGCGAACGACGCCGCCCATGGCGAGCGAGCGCACCGAATTCAGCAGTCCCGCCGAACGGGCCTGCGGCAAAAGATAATGAACGCCAACGTCTTCGAGGGTGATGGACGCCATTTTGTCAGGTCCAGTAACACAGGCGGCGGCCGAAAAAGCCGAAAATGAGCATGCCGCCAATTGTCACCGCGATCGACGTTCCGACAGCCCAGGCGAAGCTCAACGCGATCCCGTCAGCGCCGATCAACGGTCCGCGAATGACGTTGAGAAAATGGAAAAGAGGATTGTACTCAACGACGAATTGATAGGAACCGAGCCGAGACGGCTGCCAAAAGACGGGCGTGAAGAAAAACGCAAATGTCACGATCGCCGACGTCAGCTGACCGACGTCGCGGAAGCGCGCGCCGATCGTCCCGGCACCGAGCGCAAACCAGAACCCAGTCCAGAAAACAATCGCGAGCCCGGCGGCGGAAAGCAAAATGTCCGTTGCGCTGGGGCGAATGCCGACCGCCACCAGCACGACGGCGACGACGATTAATTTGAATAAAAAGGCGACGGCGGCGATTCCGATCGAGCGCAGGGCGAATATGCTCTTGGAGATCGGGGACTGGTTGAAAACGACCGACGCCGCGAGAAAGACGGAAGCGCCGTCATTGATCAGGGATGAAATCAATCCCCAGACGACGATCCCGATGGCGACGAACGGAAAATACTCCTGCAAGGGCGAAGAAAATATCTGCCCGTAAAGGAGCGCCAGCCCGGCGACGGTCATCGACGTCGTTATCGTGATCCAAAGACCGCCAAGCAACGTTCCTTGGTACCGGCTAAGGAATCCGTTTCGGATGAGGGTCAGGATAAGTTTCGGCCGCGAAAACGCCTGTTTGAGATCGCTCCAGGCATAGGCGAAACGGCTTTTAGAGGCATTAAACTCGTAAAACGGTTCGGCGGTTTTCCGCCCCGAGGCCGCGGGGCCTGTGTGCAATGCCTGCTCAACCATCGTCAGGGCCGGTCTGTGAGTGAGAAACGCCACGCCATCGACCGCCTATAAAGGCGTCGCATAGGGCCTGCAACCCAAATATGGCGCGCCATTTGAAGCGCCGAGCTTGCTTGACCTTAGAGGCGACCGGACGTTACTCGCTGGATGCGGCGGATATGCGGATGCGCGGTTGAAAAGCGATTTGATATTCGATCTCGGATTCCACACCGGGCAGGACACGGAATTTTACCTCAAGAAGGGATTTCGGGTCGTCGCTGTCGAGGCAAACCCGGCCCTCGTCGAAGCCGGCAGGGTCCGGTTCAAAAGAGCCATCGCGGACAAGCGCCTCGTCCTGATCAACAAGGGCGTCGCGCGCATGTCGACCGCCATGACGTTTTTCGTCAACAACCGGAACGCCGCATGGAGCTCGTTCGTTGAGGAGATCGGATCGCGCGGCGGCGATTTTGAAAAAATCAGTATCGAGACGACGACGCTCAAGGAATTGCTGGCTGAGTTCGGCATGCCCTATTATCTGAAAATCGACATTGAGGGCTATGACGACATCGCCGTCGCAGAACTGCAAACCGTCAAAGACAGGCCCAAATACGTCTCGCTGGAAAACGGCTATCCGCGGACGCTCGATCTGCTGGTTTCTATGGGCTTCGACCGCTTCAAATATGTCGATCAATCGGCCGTCGCCGAACAGCGCCTGCCCTTTCCGGCCAGGGAAGGCCGGTTCGCGCTGCACCGATTTAAATATGAATCGAGCGGCGCGTTCGGCGAAGAAGCGCCAGGCGCATGGCTGACGCGCAATGAGGTTTTGCAGGATATCGAGGCGTATTGGGCGACGCCGGGGCTGGATGCGTCAATCCACGGATGGCGCGATCTTCACGCCCGCGTAAGCGATGATTATTCGGCGCGCCGCTCCGAGCAATAGCTCAGCGCATAATCAGATCACGCCGGAACGTAGTTGCGCCATTTCTTGATATCAAATCCGTGGTGATAAACGCCGAGCTTGCGTTCATTGAGTATCTTCTCGTTTACAAACACAATGTCCGCCTGAACGAAGCGGCCGTCATAATAGCTGATATCGACGATATCGAAGACCTGAAATCCGGCGTCTTTCACCGCCTGCGCGCGCTCAATCATATTGGCGATGCCGGTTTCTATGACGACGACGCTGCAATCTTTCAGCGTATTCTTGGCGCCGGCGAGAACGGAAAGCTCCGCCCCGTCGACGTCTATTTTCAAAAGATAGGGCTTTTCAAGCGTTCTTTCGGCGACGAGGCCGTCAAGCGTGCGCATCGGAACGACGCGCATGCCTTCGCTCTTGTCGCCGTCGCTCGCCATCCGGGCATGCGTAATTGACTCGCCCGATCGCACGGACGTCGTTTTGAGGCGAACCTCTCCGTCCCTATCGGAAATCGCCGCGTTGATGATTTCAAATGAAACGCCGGCTTGCGAATAGTTGCGTTCCATGCCCTCGTTCCATTCAACGATCGGCTCCATCAATAGATGGCGACGATCCGGAAACACGCGCAGCAATTCATATGTTGCGGTTTTCGCGCCGACATCGAGTATGTCTCCGATCGGCATGCCGATCTCGATCAGCTTCCGAAAAGAATCCTCCTTCAGCGGGTGACGGCCGCGCTGCGGCGCTGGAGCCGGCGCCGGCTTGATTTCGGATGCTTCTTCCTTTTTCCGGAACGCTTTTTTGAGCCAATTCATTTGTCGCCTATCCCCGCCGCCGACGCGCCGCGCCCAAACCCGAGGCGTTGGGCGCGCTTACTCATATTGCGCTCGTCCCCAATGGCAAGACCGAAACCCCGCAATGCTGGACGGCCCCCGGAAAATGCGATAATCCACACCGCACAAGCGAATAAAATTGCCGTAAATCAAAGGATTAGGGCGGTTTGACGGATGCAACGGACATGCCGGGGGAGTTGAAGAACGCAGGAGAGCAAGGGGCGCCGCGCCTCTTCATCGTCGCGCCCGGCGATTTCAGTCTCGCCCTCTTCAACATCGCAAAACACTCAGGCGCGGGCGATGTAATTTCCTTTTCCGAATTCGTCGAACGGTCGGACAATTCAGATCCGTCGATCGCCCTCCCCTCGACCGACGAAAACCCGCAGCCGACCGCGCCGCAAAGGGAAATCATCGTCAGCCCTTTTGACGCGGGTCGGTTTTCGTCGCTGGTCGAGCGCGCAGGCGGAAACTCGCAAATTCTGATCGTTTGCGCCTCGCCGGAAGAAAGGATCGGCGCGGCCTTGTTTGGAGGCTTAAACGCCGAGGAGGAGATCAACCGCTGGTGCGACGATGTCGAATTGATCTTGTCATTTGCAGACGTCAACCCGCGGCGTTGCACGATCGTTTGCGGTTCGTACGACAATAAGGCCCTCAGCGATCTTTGCGCCTTTGTTGAAGGACGCTACGGCGCAGGATTCCAGTTCGACGCCGAATTGCAAAGCGAGCCCCCTCAGCTGTCGATTGCGGCGGCCGTCGCTGCGCTCTTGATGCTCGAACGGCCGCGGGCGAGAGCGACGAGGGACCTGCTTGAAGCTCGTTCGTTCCCGATCGGATACGCCGGCTCAACAAACTTATCCGCTGCGGCGCTTGACGAATATAAACGGCTGATTTCGATAAATATCGAGCGCGATGAGGCTGTCAAAGCAGCGGAGATTTTGCGCAGCCATCTCCATTCTTCCCAATTCAGGCTTGAGGCGCGTTTCAAACGCGCTGAAAAAGCGTTGACGGATGCGGCCGAGAAAAGAATCGCCTCGCTGGAGGCGGAGAAAAACGCTCTCGCGGGCGAACTCGCATCGCTCAAATCAAGCATCGCGTGGCGCCTAACCGCGCCGCTGCGCATTGTCGCGCAAATCGTCAATGACAGGCTGTTAGGCCCGTTCCGAAACCGCCGTCTGGCGAAAATCATCAGTCAATCATCCCTGTTCGACGCTGATTGGTATGCGCGCGAATACAAGGACATCGCCGCCCGGAATATAGATCCCGCTCTTCACTATGTGCGGTTCGGCGGCAAGGAAGGGCGCGCGCCCGGACCCAATTTCAACGGCGCCGCCTATATCGCCGCCAATCCCGACCTCGCCGGGACCGGCGTCAATCCGCTCCTCCACTATATCCTTCACGGCGAAAAGGAAGGAAGGCCGACCAGACCGCGGTCACCCGCAGCGAGACCGGCCGGCGCATGAGCAAGGTTGACTCGATGACGCAGCCGCCGTCGAAAAGCGTCAAGACCATCGTCCATATCGGCGCGGGCTACGGGCGCGACATTGACGCATGGCTGGACGCCGGCGTCGCGCGCGTCATTCTTGCGGAGCCTGATCCGCGCCTCGCATCTGATCTCCGCCGCCGCTACGCCTCTGAGCCGCGCGTCTCGATCCATGAAGCGGCGATAGCGGGAAAGAACGGGCCGGCGACGCTTCGGCTTTACAACTTCGCCGGAGCCAACAGCCTGCGAAAATCCGAGCGCCTTGCGGATCGATTTCCCAATCTTCGAAAAATTGAAGAAAGGAATATTGAAGCGCTGGGGATCAACGACTTTATCCGCAGCCTTGCATTGAAGTCGGGCGATGAGAATACGCTTGTTGTTTCGGCGCCTGGCGAGGAAGGCGCGCTGATCACCGCGCTGACTTCAATCAAGCTTGCTCGCACTTTTACGGACATTGTCGTTCAAGCCTATGGCGAGCCTTTATACAACGGCCACAAAAGCCCGGACGAGATCGCCGCGCTTTTGAAGAACGCCGGGTTCGACGTCGACATATCGACTGACGACGGCGTCGATCCGCGCATCTGCGCGCATCGCGGCGCTGAGCTTGAGAAGATGACGGTTGAAATAGACGAGATCAAGGAAGCTGCGCAAAAATCCGCCGCGGCGCTGCAGGAACATGAATATCGTCAAAAAATGGCCGCAAAGGAATTCGGCCGGCTTGAAGGCCAGTTGGCGCTGATTAAGGACGTGCTGATCCGTGAACGGTCCGACTGATCACGTCCAAAGCGAGGCCCCGCCGCTCGACAATCTCATTGATCGGGCGGCGCGATCCTGGCGCGCGTCTGATTGGGAGGCGCTCGCCGCAATTGACAGCGGCGCGATGGAAGGCGCGGAAAAGCGCGCCGACATCGCCCTATTCGCCGCAGCCGGCCTCGCCTCATGCGGAGACCGAGAGGGCGCAGCCCGCATGCTCAGGCGGGCGCTCGAATGGGGATGCACGCCGCGCAAAGCGGCGCAGGTTTTGAGCGCAACGGCTCATAACACGCTTGGCCGCATCGCCGCGCTCGCAAATAATGATGAAAAGGCGCGAACGCACTTCGCCGCCGCGCTTGCGGACGCACCCGATAGCGACGCGGACGAGAAAACGGTCACGGAGCTTGTCTCGCTCGGCCTGCTTCTGCAGGCGAGAGATGCGTTGGCGGCTGAGATCGAAACATTGAGGAACGCCGCGATGACCGCGCCAGATCTCAGGGCCCGTTTCGATATCTTGCAGTCCCAGATCAATCTGCTCAGGCACGAGCTTTCAATCGCCCAGCAACGCAAACAGCTGTTCGGCGGGGATGGTCGCGGCGACGGATCGACCCTCAAAGACCGTTCGCTCTCCCAGCTCGGCCAGGACCTGTGGGCGCTTGAGATGAGCGGCTTCAAGCGCGGCGGTTACTTCGTCGAATTCGGCGCGACCGACGGCGTATCGCTAAGCAACACCTATCTCCTGGAAAAGGAATACGGCTGGACCGGCCTGCTCGCCGAGCCGAATCCCGCCTTTCTTGAAAAACTTCGCGCCAATCGGCAGTCAACCGTTTCTGACGCCTGCATCGCCGCGGCGACAGGGCGGGAAGTCGAATTCGTCTTCGCCGACGAATTCGGCGGCATTGCGGATTTTTGCGATGACGGCGCGCACAAGGATCGCCGCGAGGCTTATCGAAAAACCGGAGCGGTCGCGCGCCTCAAAACAATCTCTCTTAACGACTTTCTCAAGCAATACGCCGCGCCGAAAGAGATCGACTATATAAGCGTCGACACTGAAGGCAGCGAATTCGAAATTCTCAACGCTTTTCCGTTCAGCGCGTGGAACGTCCGCTGCTGGACGATCGAGCATAATTTCACGCCGAATCGCGCGCGCATACATAAACTTATGACGTCCCACGGCTATCAGCGCAAAGAGGCGCAATGGGATGATTGGTATTTCCGGGAATGATCGGGCCTTGCAAGTGAGAAAGATACTTTCAACGCCCTACTTCATGGCGCGCGATCGGGTTCGACGCGAAGAGCTTGATTATTGCCTGCGCAAGAACGTCGAGAACGCGCTGATCGACAGGATCGTTCTTTTCATTGACGACGGCCATCTGCCGCCTGTCGAAAGCGACAAGATCGAAATCCGTCCGATCAAGGAGCGGCTCACCTATGCGGACTGGCTGCTCTTCGCAAAAAGCATCCCCGCCGAACATATCGCAATCCTCGCCAACTCTGACATTTTCTTTGACGAATCCCTGGACGACCTTGATAAAATCCTCGCGCGCAAGAATTGTTTCGTCGCGCTGTCGCGTTTTGACAAAGTCGGCGATCGCCTTGAGCCGCATTCGAAACCGCAATGGTCGCAAGACGTGTGGGCGCTCAATTCCACCTCCCAAATTACGCCTGCGCTCATCAAAGCGGCGGATTTTCGACTGGGCGTTCCGCGTTGCGACAACAAGATCGTTTTTGAATTCGCTATGCATGGCTGGGATATCGTCAATCCTTTTCCCAAAGTGCGGTCAATCCACGTTCATGAATCGAACATTCGCGGCTACGACAAGGAGAAAAACCGCGAGCTGGTCGGCGGCATGGGATTCGTCCGCCCGCAAGAGGACGCAAATCTCAATTCGCGCGTAGAGATCACGATCTGGCCGATCAAGAGCGACGCGATTTCGCATGTTCGGGTCGTGAACGCGCTGCAGGAATGGAACGACAAAGAGCGTAAACAAACAGGCGAATCGCCAATCCTCTTCCACAATAAGGATTGGCAATATCCGGCGATCACCGAGCAGTGGGCGTTCGAGCGCATGCGGCGCTTTAAGGGCCTGATTCCGGACGGCTGCGCTTATCTGGCGTATCCCTGGGCGACGTTGATCGACCGGGTTCTCAATCGACCGGCGAGCGCCGAACCGCTTTTCGCAGCCTTGAGCGGGCTTGGCGAAGCGGCGCTGAAGCGCGAACGTGTCGTCACGGTTTGTCAGCACATACGGTTAAAGCAGCATCAGAAGATTTTCGCCGACGCCGGCGTCACCGACATATTCTGGAGCCACGCCGTCCATGGCGAGGACAGCCTGCCGGACTATCCCCACATCAGACTGCATCCGTTTCCGCTTTACCCGGTGCAGATCACATCCGAGATCGAAGAGAAGACTGAACGAAAACACTTGTTCTCTTTCGTCGGCGCGCGCTCAAAAGATTTTTATCTGACGCAGTCGCGCAATTTCATCATCGATGCGCTCGGCGCCGATAAGCGCGGCTTCGTCGCCGGCCGCGACGACTGGCACTACAACAAGATCGTCTACGACCATCAAATCAAAAAAGCGTCCCTGAACGGCGAAATCCTCGTCGATCAGCAAGCGAGCGACGAATTCAAGGCGATCCTCGCAGACAGCGTTTTCTCGCTCTGCCCGTCCGGTTCAGGACCGAATTCGATCCGGCTTTGGGAGTCGATCGGCGCCGGCGCTGTTCCCGTCATTCTCGCCGACCGGTACGCTCCGCCCGGCGATGCGGCGTTATGGCGCGAGGCGGCTCTCTTTTGGCCCGAAACCCTTCCGGCGGTGAAGTCCCTCCCCGACGAGCTTGAACAGCTCGCCGCCGACAAGGATCGCCTTGCGGCGAAGCGCCATGCGCTGCGGCAATTGTGGGCGCTTTACGGACCGGACTGGTTCGTTCCCGACATTCTTCACTGCTTTATCGAGCATGCGTCGATGAAGACGCTCGCCGCCGGCGCTCCGTTTCCGATCGGCGAGTCGGATCTTGTCGGCGCCGCCGCTATTGATGATCCAGACGGGATCTGGGGCGACGGCGAATTTTTATTGAACGCGGTGACGAGCAGAATGCTGGTCAATGGGCCGGCGTTTGCAGACGTCTGGGCGCGAAATCCCGCCCTGCGCGAAAAATGCGAGGCTGTCGCCGCGCGCGAACCGTCTTCGCCGCTTTCGTCCTCGTTCGAAGCGGGCAAGAACATCCTTGAACGCGACGCAAAGCGCAAATCCGCTTCAGGCGGCAGGAAACCGAGGATTTATCTCCTTGGTCGGAATTCGACGCGCACGCCGCTCGCCTATGACGGCTATCGCGCGCTCTTTTTCGACCGCCTTGATTTCGTGTCTTCCGCCCGCGAGGCGGATATTCTGCTTGTCGGCGCCAGCCCCAATCTGACCGAGCACAGCGATGAAGTCGTCGACGCGGTTTCGAACAATCCTTCTCTGAAAGTCGCGTCTCTTTCCGAAGAGCCTCTCTGGGATACGACCTGGACCTTCGACATGTTTTCGAAAGAAAAGGTCGTGACGCTTTTTGACCGCAAAATCCCCTATGCGGTGCTGAACCACTTTACGACATCGATCTTCGATTTCGAGCGTCTGCCCTATTTTGTCACCACCGACGATCGGTTTTTCGTCCGCTACGCGCATTGGTTCGAACGCAATGCGTCATTATCGGCGCGAGAGTTGCTTGAACTCTGGAACGCCGCCAAATGGCGCGCCGCGTTTTTCGCCGAGAAGCGGCATGGCGAGATCTACGACTTCCGGACGCCCGACCGCGATCTTTACGGCCTTTGCGCCTACAGATCGCGCGTCGCCGAAGGAATGACGGGCGGCGATGTTTTGAAAATCGGCAAAGGCTGGTCGACGGTCGCGCGACGACAGGAGCTCGCCGACTGGCACCTTGATAAATTCGTCACGCTTGATAAGCGCGCCCTTATCGTTTCCGGTCTCGAAAACACGCATTTTGCGAGCTACATCACTGAAAAGCTTTTCGATGCGTACGCCTCGCTCGGCGCGCCGGTCTATTACGCGAGTCCGAAGCACCGGATCAAAGAAATCGTCAACGACTGGTCCTTCATCAACCTCTTTGGAAAATCCGATTACGAAGCGATCGAAGCGATCAATGCGTTTCAACCGGACAAAGCCTTCGCTGAGGCTTACATCGCGGCGCAAAAGCAGCTGCGCGGGCTGTTTTCCGACTACAAAACGCTGATCAACGAGCGCAGCAGGGTTGTTGATGAAGTCGTCGCAAGCCTGAAGGGCGTGCTGGCCGGCGACAAGGAAAACGAATAACGGCGATCGCATTCGCGCGATCCCGTTTCGATATGATCATCAATCGCTGCGCGTCGCCTCTTTTTGGCGGCGACGCCCGCGGTCCCAGAAATACATGCCGTAGGCGCGCAAGAATCCGTGCCCCTTGAGACGCCGGGCGGCGTTAAGTGCGATATCCGAAAAAGACGTCGCCGCGGGATCAGTTTCGTCGCCGACATCCATCATTCCGGCGAGAATGACGCGGCTGCGGCCATGGCCTTCCATTAACCGCGCGAGATAGGCCATGGTCAGCCGGTCGGCCGTCATAACGTGTTGCAGCGACAAGGCGGGACGGTAGCCGGCTTTCAATCCTGCCTGATGCGCAAAGAGCGAAAAGAGCGTGTCTTCGCCGCTCATCAGGGAGCGCCCCGTTCGCCCAAGCGCGTCCTGCGATCGCTCGGCGAAGGCGCCGAACGCCTCTGCGACAACGCGCCTTGCGCACAGACCGGCGCCGATCGGCGTCCACGGGCCAAGCCTGTCGCCCGCCCCCGTCAAGGCGCGATCGCCCTGGTCGTTGACGCCGAAATAAGGAAGGAACGCGGCGAGCCCGGGGCCGATCGGTTTTTCAGGCGCCGCTATCGCACGGCCGCCGAAAACGCCGAGATCAGGCTCGTCCGCCGCAATGCGGAGCGCCGTCTCGAGGTAGTCCTCCTCCAGAATATTATCGTCGTCGACAAAGCAGAAAAGATCGGCCGCCGACGCGGCAATGCCCGCCGCACGCGCATGGACAAGGCCCTGCCGCGGCTCCCTGACAAGCGCAAAGCGGTTTGCGAAACGGCGCTCAATATCCTCTGACGACAGAGGCGGCGCCGAATTGTTGTCAACGACGATCAGTTCGAATTTGTCGTGAGGCGCCGTTTGCCGGGCAACAGCGTCGACGACGCGATCAAACAGGTCGCGACGCGGATTGAAAGTGCTGAGAATGACGCTGATCGAAGGGCGTATCATGAACGGTCCAACAAGCCCGCCTGTCGCGAATTTCCCCGTGACCGCGGCCAGACGAGAATGGCGCAATATCTTATTGATATCGCAAGATAATTCCAACGTCTTTTAGATTTGCTTGCTTGACCGGAAAAAACGCTTCTGGCACCAACGGAGGGTTCTCGAGTCTGGGCAGCGAATGGCCGATCCGACGGCGATAGACAGCTCGAACGCCGCTCTGGCTGATCAGGCGCGCGTCCTGTCGGCGCGATTCGAAGGTTTGCACCCGAGAGACATCATCGCCGAGGCTCTCGCCTCGCCGCTCTTTTCCAATCCCGCCGTCGTTTCCTCCTTCGGCTCCGAATCCGCCGTGCTCTTGCATCTGATCGCCGAAGCGGCGCCGGCCATGCCGGTCCTTTTCATCGATACCGGAAAGGTTTTCGGCGAAACCTTGCGTTACCGTGACCGCCTTCAGCATTTTCTCGGTCTTGAAGACGTCCGCACGGTCGGACCCAGAAAGGCGGATGTCGACGCCGCCGACCCGATCGGCGCCCTGAACCGGACCGATCCCGATGCGTGTTGCGCCGTTCGCAAGACGGCCGCGATCAACCGGGCGCTTGAGCCGTTCAATAGCTGGATCAGCGGACGCAAACGCCATCAAAGCGCGTTGCGCGCGGCGATGGACATCGTAGAAATCGCGGACGGACGCGCCAAGCTCAATCCCCTCGCAAACTGGTCGCGCGAAGACATCAAGGCGCATGTCATCGAGAACCGGCTTCCCGATCACCCGCTCTTGCGCGAAGGCTATCTATCGATCGGCTGCATGCCGTGCTCCGATCGCGTCAAGCCTGGCGACGATCCGCGTTCGGGCCGCTGGACCAGTTTTGAAAAGACGGAATGCGGCATTCATCTGCCGCAACCGCCAAAATCGAAATAGCGGCGAGACCGGTTCAGGCCGGCCGCTGGTCGCTGGTCCAGAACGATACGCAAGGAATTTTCGAGCGGTCGCACCGGTCGGCGTATTTGCGCGAAATCTCGGTGACTTCCTCGAGCAGCCCTTCTTCAAGCGTGATCGGGTCAAGGCCAAGCCCGAGCAGCTGCCGGTTTTCGACGTGAAGGTCGTTTTCCGCATCTTCCTTGCGCGGGTTCTTGACGTTTTCAACAGGCGCGCCGGTGATTTTCGCGACAAGCTGAGCAAGGTCGCGGACGCGGTGCGTTTCCGTCATCTGATTGAGAATACGCACGCGCTCGCCATGCTGGGGCGGGTTTTCAATCGCCAGCTCGATGCAGCGAACCGTGTCCTGAATGTGGATGAAAGCGCGGGTTTGCCCGCCCGTGCCGTGCACGGTCAGCGGATAGCCGATCGCCGCCTGCATCAAGAAGCGGTTCAGCACCGTTCCGTAATCGCCGTCATAGTCGAAGCGATTGATGAGACGATCGTCGAGCTTGGTTTCGGCCGTCTGCGTTCCCCAGACGATTCCTTGATGGAGGTCAGTCACCTTCAGCCCGTCATTCTTGTTGTAGAACGCAAACATCAGCTGATCTTGCGTTTTGGTCATATGGTAGATGGAGCCCGGATTCGCCGGATAGAGAATTTCCTGCGAAACCTCGCCGCCATTGTCGATCGGCACCTTAACGGTGAGGTAGCCTTCCGGAATCTTCATGCCGGCCGTGCCGTAGCCGTAAACGCCCATCGTGCCGAGATGGACGAGATGCGCGTCAATGCCCGATTCAACAATCGCAGCGAGAATATTGTTCGTAGCATTCAGATTGTTATCGACGGTGTAGCGCTTGTGATAGGACGACTTCATGGAATAAGGCGCGGCGCGCTGCTCGGCGAAATGCACGATCGCGTCGGGCTCGAAATTCTGAAGGAGGTAAAGCAGACGCGCGTAGTTTTTCGCGACATTGACGTTTTCGAACCTGATCTTGCGGCCGGAAACTTCCTCCCATGCGGCAAGGCGCACCGACATCGGCTTGATCGGCGTCAGTGATTCAACTTCCAGCTCGACGTCGATTTTCCGGCGAGACAGATCGTCAATGATGACGACGTCGTGGCCGCGCTGGGACAGATGCAGCGCCGTCGGCCATCCGCAAAAACCGTCTCCGCCAATAACGCAAATCTTCACCGCCCCACTCCTGTTCCGGTCACGGCGCCCTTGAAGCGCTCTGATTAAAGATCGCGACAAGCCTCGCCCGGCCCGCAGCGCCGCTCTAATTCGCACCTGAACTGACATTTTGCAAGCCGGTTAACGGCCTGATTTTTCTGCCGTTTTTGACAGCGATCAAATAGGGTAGCGCCCCACAGTCCACCGCGCGAAGAAGGGGCGGCCGAAGACGGCGCCCTTCGCCCCGCCCATCTGATTGATCCTTATGCGTCAGGCGTGCAGCTCGCGGCGTCTTTCCTCGACAATCCGCTCGGCGTCTTTTCCGTGCAGTTCCTGGTAATGGTCGAATTTCGTATCGAAAGTCGCCGCGCCCTGGGTGATCGAACGAAGCTCGATAATGAGGTCCTGAACGCTCGCTTCCGGCATCATGGCGGTGACGCTGTCCCAGCCCGGCCATCCGTTCCGCGAATCAAAGCCGAGGATCTGGCCTCGTCGGGACGAGATCACGCCGTGGACCTTGTTGGTGTGGATCGACGGCGCATGAATGACCGTCTGATAGATCGGCTCAAGCAATACAGGTTCGCAGTCCGGCAAGGCGTCGCGCATCGCCTGCCGACCGGCCATCTTGAATGACATCTCGTTGCTGTCGACCGAATGAAATTGTCCATCGTAAAGGGTGACCGCCACATCGACGACCGGAAAACCGAGCGGGCCCGTTCCAAGCTCCTCCTTCACTCCCGCCTCCACCGCGGGAATGAACTGCCTCGGCACCGACCCGCCATGAATGATTTCGTCGAACCGGAACCCCTCGCCCCTGCCGAGCGGTTTGATTTTCACCTTGATGTCGGCGAACTGGCCGTGTCCGCCGCTCTGCTTCTTGTGCCGCGCGTGATGATCGGCCGTTCCCTTGATCGTTTCGCGATAGGAAGGCTTCGGCGCCTTCATTCGCACGTCGATGTTGTAGCGGTTTTTCAACCGCGCCTTGGCGAGACGCAAATGCATGTCGCCGCGTCCTTTCAGGATCGTTTCTCCGGTGTCGGCGCGCCGTTCGGTCGACAGCGACGGGTCTTCCTCGATCAGCTTCTGGAGGGCCGCGGACAGTTTGACCTCGTCGCGTTCGCTCGCCGCCATGATCGCCTGAGCGAACAGCGCCGGTCCGTGATCGTCTGCGCCGCGCCTTTTGACGCCGCCGTCAATGATGAAGTCGCCGACGGAAAGATCCTCAATCCGGGGAATACCGACCAGTTCGCCCTCGATCGCGCCGTCTGTCTTGATGCGCGCATCGCCCTGCAACGTGACCAGACCTGAAATGCGCCCGCCATTGACGGCCGAACCGTCTTTAAGCGCGCCCCTCCAGACGCGCGCCACAGATATTTTTCCCGCATGCGGCGCATAGAACGTCCTTATGACGGAAGCGACATTCGTCCCGCCGTTCGCCCCTACGCGCGCGGCGGCGATCTCGACGCCCGGCGCTTCGTGCCGCAGCAATTTCAGCAGGCGCGTCACGCCGTTGCCGTGCGCGGCGGAACCGAGAACGACCGGAACGATCAGATCGGATTGAAGCTCTTTCGCCATCAATTTGAAAACATCGGCGCTTGGCGGCGTCTTGTCTTCAAGGATCTGCTCCATCAGCGCGTCATCGTAATCGGCGAGCGTGTCGAGCAACGCCTCGCGCGCCTCCTTTTCGCGCGCAATGTCGGATTCAGGCATCTCGATCAGATCAGACGTCACGCCCTCGCGATACTTCCAGGCGCGCTCGCTGATGAGGTCGACGGCGCCGACGATTTTTCCGTTTTCGCGGATCGGCGCCTGACGCAGAACCAGCGGGCGCTGTGAATGAGATTGCAGCGCCTGCATGAGATCGCGGACGCGCAAATCCGTTTCATCGATGCGGTTGATGAAAATCACATGCGGAATATTGCAGTCGTCCAGCAATTTCAGATAGGGCGCGAGGGCGCCGGCTTTTTCAATGTGCGGATCGGCGACAAGAATGACGATATCGGCCGCGCGCATCGCTTCCGCGCCCGTCTCGAACAATTCCACCGAGCCGGGACAATCCATCATCGTCCAGACGTCGCCGAGATAATCGAAGCGGGCGAAATTCGGCTCCGTCGTCATCGCGAATTCTTTCGCTTCCGCTGAAGAATCCAACGCCGGCGTCTCGGCGCCGGCGCGTTTGATCATCTGGGCCGTGAGGGTCGTCTTGCCGACCCCCTGCGGTCCTACAATGACCGCGCACCGCGGGTTCCAGGTCTTGTCGTTCATAACAGCTCCCTTGCCAATAATTCGGCCCTCGCCGGGAGCGGCGCCGGTCAAGCAGGAAGCGACCGGCGTGGCCTCGCAAGGGGCCGGTTCACAAACGCATCAAAGCAGGAAAATCAGGCCGCGTCACGCCCGTTATCGAATAACAGCGCAGCCGCCGGCGGTTCCGCCGGCGGCTGCGTCCGAAAGACCAGACTACGCCCTAGCCGAAGATGAAATCGTTGGCGTGAAGGTTGCCCTTGTCGATGCCGACGAGGGTGATCGTATTGCCGTTAATGTTGATGACGGTGTCGGCGCCGACTTGCGTGGCGGCGGCGAAATTTCGTCAAAACTGTCAAAGCTCGACCCGAAGCCGTTGATCTCTATCACATCGCGAATGTCAGAGCCTTCATTCATATCCATGATGATATCGTTCCCGAAGGCTCCCGAGAAAACGAAATGGTCGTTATGGCCGCCGCCGGTCAGCGTATCGTTTCCGGCGCCGCCGATCAGCGTGTCATTGCCTGAATAGCCGTAAAGCTTGTCATCGCCCGTCGCGCCCATAAGCACATCGCTGCCGCCGCGGCCGCGCAGGTCGTCATTATAACTGCTGCCAAACAGCGTATCGTTGTAATTTGAACCGGAAACAATTTCTATGCTTACATAAACATCACCGGCCGCATCTCCTGCAACGCCGCCATTCGCAAGGTTGACGTTTACGCCGGCTGACGCGGTCGAATAATCCGCCTTATCGACACTTGAGCCGCCGTCCATATAGTCCCGGCCGGCGTTACCGCTGAGAACATCCGGATTGGCGCCGCCATAGAGCGTATCGTTTCCTGCCCCGCCGCCAACAGTGTCTTTCCCATCGTCGCCGATCACAATGTCATCGCCGAGACTGCCGGCCAGCCAGTCATCACCCGCCTCGCCGCGAATATAGTCATCATCTTGCGCGCCGTTGATCGAATCATCGCCCAGACCGCCGTAAACTGAGTCATCGCCTCGACCGCCGGTGATTGAATCATCCCCGTCGCGCCCGAGAAGACTGTCGTCGTAAATTGTTCCGGACGAGCTGCCGCCGGCGGCGTTGAACATCCTGATGCTGTCGTCATGGATGAAAAGGGCTGAGGCGTTGACGCCGTTCAAGGTGATTGTCGCGCCCGTCGGATTATAGGTCACGATCGCATCGCCGCCGCTCTGGGCGAACGAAAACTGCGTCATGTCAAACAAGGCGTCATCGAAATCGAGCTCGTCCTCGATTGCGAAATCGGTGACGACATCGGCGCCGAAAGCGGTTTCGTCGAAGTCGAATTTGTCCGGACCGACGCCGCCAGTCATCGTGTCGTCGCCCAAACCGCCTTCGATCTTGTCTGCGCCGTCGTCGCCATCGATCAAATCATTGCCGATATCGCCGTCGATTGAGTCGTTGCCGGTCCCGCCGATGATCGTGTCGTTGCCGCCGTCGCCTTTCAGGGTGTCGTCGCCGGAGCCGCCGTCGAGGCTGTCATTGCCGCCGCGACCCTTTAGGAAATCGTTGCCGCCCGCGCCTGTCAGCGTGTCGGCCGCGCCGCCGCCCTGCAGAGCGTCATCGCCAGAGCCGCCGGACGTGCCGGCCCCGGTGACGAGATAGATTTCATGCGTATCGATGACGACATTGCTCGCCGTAACGCCGTTCAGCGTCACGGTTGAGCCGTTGACGTTATTGGAAAGAACGGTGTTCGCCCCGACCTGGGTGACGATCCAGTTCGCCGCCGTGAAGCCTGAATCTTCAAAGTCGATCCAGTCGCCTGCGGTGAAATCCGTAATAACGTCAGCGCCGAAATTCTGAAGATCGATTTCGAACTTGTCGCCGCCGAGACCGCCGGTCAGCGAATCGTTTCCTTCTTCGCCCTCCAACGTGTCCGACCCGTCGCCGCCGAAGAGCACGTCCGCGCCGAGATCGCCGGTCATATCATCGTCGCCGGCGCCGCCATTCAGCGTATCATTGCCGTCATCGCCGTTAAGATCGTCATTGCCGTCGCCGCCGTCGAGGCTGTCATCGCCGCTATCGCCCTTCAGCTTGTCATCGCCGAAACCGCCGAAGATCGTATCGTTGCCGCCGCGGCCCCGAATCTCATCGTCGCCCGCCAGCCCGTCCAACAGTTCAGACGCCGACGTTCCTTCAAATTTTTCCGAACCGTTCGTGCCGAGGATCATTTCCGTTCTCCGCCGTTCCGTACCAACATTCCTAAACGCGGCGCAGCGCCGCCTTTTCAGACCAGGACGGCCAACCGGCTTGGTTTATTCCACCCGCCGTCGACGATTTCCGCTTTTAATTCGCCTATGATCCTTTAGCGGGCGGCGACGTCAATGCGCGAAAGTCGCCCCTTCCCGCCGCGCGGTCGCTTGCAACTTAGTTTGTTGAATTTATTTGACTTTTAGCAATAAACCCTCTTTCACCCGAAGGTGAAGTCATTCGGGTCGAGGTTGTTTTTGTCGACGCCGATGAGG